>NZ_JAWPOJ010000026.1:0-56313 GCF_033344235.1 Vibrio sp. Vb1554
TCACTCAAGTTGAGTATGGGATCAAGTTAACCTTGTCACATAACTTCGCTGTCAAGGCTTCGCGGGTGAAGAGTTACGCCAACTCAACCGCCATTATTCGTCAGTTCCAACAGGATGAGGCGCCAAAGCTTATGCAAAAGTATCCTGGTCTTCGCTTTGATTTTGAAGGCGAAGCCAAAGATACCGCTGAAACTGGCGCATCAATGGGTAAAGGCTTCTTGCTTGGTTTATTTGGCGTGTTTGCGATTCTGAGTTACCAATTCCGCAGTTATTTGGAACCATTCGTCGTCATGCTTGCGATTCCACTCGCCTTTATTGGCGTGGTATGGGGACACATCCTACTCGGTCACTCATTAAGTATGCCGAGTATGATGGGCTTTGTCTCACTAGCGGGGATTGTGGTGAATGACTCGATTCTGTTAGTTCAGTACATACGCCATCATGTCGATGAAGGGGATAATGTGCACGACTCAGTAGTCAAAGCCAGTCGGGAACGCTTTAGAGCAGTATTCCTGACATCAATGACCACTGCAGCAGGTTTGCTTCCGTTACTGACTGAAACCAGTTTGCAAGCACAGGTTATCCAACCACTGGTTATCTCCATCGTGTTTGGTATTTTCGCATCCACTCTGCTGGTGTTGTTTATGATCCCTGCTGCGTATGCCATTTTAGCTGACTTCGGCCTAGTCCATAAGCACGAAGAAATCTAAAACGACTGATAAGTAAACTTATCAAAATGCACAAGAGCGGCTTAGGTCGCTTTTTGTTCAATACCAATGCGTTAAAAAACACACAATCACTTAACAAACAGAGGGTTATTGTGTCTCATTAAGTGTGAATATGAACAGTTAAGGATTAAGTATGTTGAGTTTTATATAACCAAATCAAATAACCAACACAAGATTTATAATATGTCTTATTGTCAAAAACGGAATTTCACAGAGTAAAAATACACGTAGGCAACACATTCACAATTTAAACTCACGATAATGAAAACATTGATTGAAGAATTAACATTTTAACAATCATTACAACAATGTTAACTTTAGCCTCGTTGGTCGCGCTGGTGGTAAGCCTCTCACCAAGCCTATTGTCAGTTTTATATGGACGTTCGACCATCTCCAAAATGAATAGACACCCAATTTGGTGCCCTTTTTTCGCCCGTGAAAGCATTCTTCGCGGGCTTTTTTCTTTAAGTTAAGTATGAACGCTCTGGATCAACTTTTTTTTGTCAACCTTTCGGATTTGGAGGTAGTATGTGAATCAATAAGCGGAGACAGTGCTAGCAACTCTAAAACATTTTTTTCAAAGATTTCATCCGCGTGTCTTACCCAATCTAAAAACTTTTTTTGAGCAAACATAGGCTCGATTTCATATAAAAATTCAATACTAAAGTAAAACTCATTTTTGATAGGCAAATTGTACACTCTTCGATAGTCTTTTTTATACTCCAAATTTCCTTCTACATATTTTGAAAATGTATTTTCACCAATCTTGATATCTTGGCATTTGATTGGAGGGTAACCACGAAGAAACTCTCCTACAAGGAACTCTTCTTTCGCTCTCTTTTTTTCTTCGTTTATCGGGTCCATTCCCCAACGATGATTTGCGTACGCAATGGCATCATTCATCAACTCTGTATGATCACCTTTTCGAGAGCCGTCAGGTGACTCTACAGCATGATAAAAATCCACGTACTCTTTCTCTATAAATGAAGATAGTTCATTAACACTAGTAATATATTTATCTGAAGATTTAATCCTTAACCGAATATATAAACCACCTTGTTTATTGATTGGTAATAGTGGATTTATTATTTTATTTTGAAAAGAGAAATAAATCGTGGCCAATTTTATAAACTTTTCATGCCGCTCTACTTTTGAATCAATATTGAACCGTTGTAATTCAATAAAATCTTGGTATACATGTCCTTCATATATGTTGTTCGGACACTCAAATGACAGCACTAAGTCATCTATCTGGAATACATTATGTAACAAGTTTGCAAAATCTGGCTTTCCTCGAAAGCCATCTTTATACATTTTAATAAGGCCCATATATCTAACCCTTGTTCTTTAAATATTCATCAATATCTTTTAAACGTTTACTAGCCATATTATTACCAGACATCATCAGTTGTCGTCGATAAGATTCCACACCGAAATAGGGTAATGTATGTGGGCTCTCTGTGACCTCTCCATTCATCACTAATCCCAAGAATTTACAACAACGAACGAGACTACTTGCAGATAATGGAGTTTGTCTCGCAGCAATATTTGGGACAATATCAAAGGGATTCGTTCGGGTTTTTGTGTAATTAACTTTCAAACCAAGCTGCTGTGCATTTTTCCCTATCTTCGTTGTATTTGTTCCCCCTGCATGCACAACGATTTGTTGATTCAATAGTCTTAAGCTCGGATTATTTTTTCTAACATACTCAAGAGCAGAGTTAAAAATAATGGCACCTTGGCTATGCACTGTCCATTTTACTTCCTTACCCTGCTCTGCACATTGTTTCATTACTGCTGCTAGGTGTTGAGCATTGTGCGAAGTAAAACGAGTTTTGTCATAAACACATTCAATAAGGTCCAGCTTCGCATTATCAGAAGGGTTGTGAAACAACGTATACTCTGTTGGCTTATCTTCTTTGTACGCCACCTGCGTATGTACCCCCATCAGTGTCGCCGCTTTCTCATAATCATTCAACATTCCATTTACCGTTGCATGAAGCGTATTGACTTGATGAGTTACTTGAGCTTTAGTGTGGTCCCACTCAGCCAACAATAACTTTGCTTCATCATTGTTCTGCACTCCATTATACTCACCATTTTTACCTGTTTCTTTCTTCACATGATACATTTGGGTTCTTTGATGTGAATGCTTAAAAATAGACTTACCATGCAACTGTCGATCAAAAGCAATATCATGAATTACAACTTTCCCGTCTCTAAGGATACAAGTTAATAAGTAATGATAATTTTTGAAGGGATACCTAGTTCGAAATATTCGAAGCAATGGATTGCGTTTGTGTCTAACTACAGAGGGTGTGCTTGGATTAGATGAAAGAAAATACATTTCTTTGACAACTTGCTTCTGATCATATTCATTCAGAGACGCAAGCATGACGAGGGATTGTCTTGATAAGTATAGTTTTTTATTGCTAAAGAGTGCAGCTGAAAGTCTCACTCTTCCATGTAAGAATTGTTCAACCTCATTAACCGACTTATTATTTAGCCCAATGTAATCAAAAGCCTCTTTCCTTTCAATAAATTCCCAAGTCATTACTAATCCCTCTTCAAATAAAAGTGAACCACATACTAAGGTATTATGAAGGTCAAAAAGGAGATCGGATCTTTTCTAAATTTTAAATATCTAACATCACCTCCACTTTACTGAAATCTACACTTTTAAAAGTTACATCCGCTCCATCCAGCAATAGCTCATCAAACACGCCAACTATTGATAATAAGCTTGAGGATCTGATCTCCACCCATGAAATGAGAAACAAAAAAGCCAGCCTTAAAAGGCTGGCAAGTTGAGCAACAAGGTCAGTGCTTACTGCTAACTAACACCGAACTCGTATTGGATTCATTTTCGTCTGTTAGTCTCTTTTAGCGGCGTTTATGACTTGCTTGCTTTCTCTTTGTGGCACGTTACCTTTACTAACTGTTCTTGCTCATCTTTAATGTTTTTCACGATACGCTCATCACGTGCGTGAATGGCATCCATGTTCATTTGCTGAATATCTGCTATAGCTTCATGTTTCATCTCAGAAAAGTCCTGACGTAAATCTGAGCTCCACTCCTCTTTGTCTAAAGTGTTAGCAGCAGCGATTGGTGATGACATTACAGCAATAAGACTTAGAGTAGATAGAAATACGCTTTTCATAATAAGCTCCTTGAGGATTAGCAGTTAATTTTAATTACAATTTATATATTGCACATACGATGCCAACTTTTATTTTGTTATTTTTCAACAACTTAAATAAAGCCTCATATTCAACGTTATCTTCGTCTGGTAAATTTCGCTAACCAAGCGTCAAATTAACCATGCGAATTTAAAACATTAGAAACATACACATTAGAAATGCTTTGTCAGGCAGTTTTCTCATCAGATAATTACGTAACTGCCCACTAAAAAATCGCTTTGAATCAAAATGCGGAAACAAAAAAGCAGCCCGAAGGCTGCTCCTAATCGTTAACATCAAGCTTGTTAACTCGATACGCTTGCTTCAACGCTCGACGTCACTGGCGACTTTCTGAAACGATTAATCAAACGATGGATAAACCTCTTAATCGATCTGAAAATATTTTTAATATCTTCAAGCATTAAATACAAACAAGGCACCAACACTAAAGTCAGAACCGTTGCGTACAACACCGCAAAGCCCAAAGCGACAGCCATCGGTATGACAAAACGCGCCTGCAAACTCGTTTCAAACATTATCGGCAATACACCCACAAACGTCGTTATTGAGGTGAGCGTGATAGCTCGAAAACGAGCACAACCCGCCTCAACAACCGCTTGTTTGATGTTCATACCCTTTTCTCTCACTTGGTTTACGTAATCTGTCATAACCAGAGAGTCGTTAATAACCACGCCAGCAGCGGCGATCAAACCAAATGTCGACATCATACTGATGTCTAAACCTAGCCAGAAATGGCCCCAAATCGCCCCCGTCAGACTAAACGGAATGACGGACATTACAATCAAAGGTTGGGTATAACTTTTTAACGGTACAGCTAACAAAATGTAGACGATGATCATGCCTGCAATAAAGAACAAAATCTGTTCATTACGCTGCGCAGCCTGCTCTTCAATATCACCACCCAATTCTGTTTTCACACTCGAGAACGCTTGCTTCATATCCGGTAAGATATTGTCGTCAATGACCTTCACGATTTCTTGAGGTTCAACCAATTCTTCGTCTATGGAACCATAGACATAAACGGTTTGATACCCGCCTTCACGTCGAATGCTACTCACGCCCGGCTGCTCATTGATCTTCACCACATCACCCAACATGACCTTCTTACCTGCTGGTGTGGTAATCACAGCGTAACGCAATGATGAGAATGCTTCACGCGTCAATTGCGGGTAACGCACCATAACTTTAATTTCTTCACCATCACGAATAATGCGCTGTGCTTCGCCACCATAAAAGCTGCCACCAACTTGCTCTGCGATCATGGTGAGATCCAGACCGAGATCGTACGCTACAGGCGCAAGAGACAGGAGTACTTCTTTGCTTCCAGAATCAATAGAAGATGAAATATCATATAACCCTTCTTCCTGCTGTAAACGCTCTATCAAGTAACGCCCAGCCTCGTTGAGCTCATTGATGTTAGAACCAAACAACAAGTAGCCAAACTCATCTCTGTCACCACCACCCGCACTCTGCTCGCGGATTTTGATGCTCTTCATACCTGGAATAACAGGCATAGCTTCACGCCAACGTCGAGCTAGTTCAAATGTATTGAACGGGCGTAACTCTTCATCAACCAGAGGTACTAATACACGACCTTCGGTGCGGCTTCTGTTGTACGACAGCACATCACGAATCATTCCTTGACCATGTTCTGCAATGGTCTCAGATTCGATCTTTTGCATGACACGTTCAATAGTCTTGAGTGCACTGATTGTCTGCTCACTTGAAACGGTATCATTCATTTCAATAGTGATCGCAGGATAGTCAGTCGGCACTTTAGGGTTAGGGATCACCCGAACATAATTCGCGTTGATCAAAGCCGCGCTGATCAGCAGTAAACCACAGAACACCGCAAACACTGTCCAGCGCCAATGGGTGCATGTTGTTACAAAGTTCCGATATGGACCATTTACAAAACCAAAAAAACGTTGGTTAAATCGGTCACGCCAACCACCTGGTTTAACTGGCTTAAAATGAGTATGCGCAAGGTGTGCAGGAAGGATCAGCTTCGATTCAATCAAACTGAAGATCAAACAAAGAATCACGACCCCCGCGATACCATAAAAGAAGGCACTATCAATACCGCTAGACAACAAGAAAGGGGCAAACACCGCAATTGTGGTTAACACACCGAAAGTGGCTGGTGTGGCAACACGTTTTACACCACGAACCACGTTTTCGACGCCACCGCCTTTTTCTTCAATTTCGCTGTAAGCGCTCTCTCCCATCACGATGGCGTCATCAACTACAATACCGAGCACCATAATGAAGGCAAAAAGAGACACTATGTTTACCGTGATCCCTAATGCAGGCATCATCATTACGGCACCGAGAAAACAGACAGGTAGCCCAATCATTACCCACATAGCCAAGCGGAAACGTAGGAAAATGGTCAGCATAATCGCGACTAATGCAGCGCCTTGCAGCAAGTTTTTCAACATCATGTCGAGACGCCCATTTAAATAATAAGTCGTATCAACTAAGACTTTGAGCTTAACATCCTGCGGTAATGTCTTGTTTTTTGCTTCAATATAATTACGAACGGACTGTGCAACAGGGATAATGTTCTGGTCACGAGTTGCTTCAACAGACATGTAGATCGCATTCTGACCTGAGTATTCAAAGTAGCGCTCTTCTTCCGTAAAGCCATCTTTTATTGTGGCAATATCTTGCAACAGAACCTTTGCACCATTTGCGCCAAGCTTTACTGGAATATTTCTAAACTCATCACCACGGTAGTATTGGTTTTCAATCCTTACTGCAATCATCCCTGAGTTTGTTTTTACTTCGCCCGCAGAAAAGTTGGCTGAGTAACGGCTGATCGCGCTGCTGATATCGCTCAACGTCAGGTCGTATTTACGAAGAACAAGTGGGTCAACTTCAATCGCTATTTCTTCTTCTGGCGCACTCAGATACACCAGCATGACGTTTTCTAACTGAAGTAATTCATCTTCGATTTGCTTAGCAAGCGGTTTAAGCTCCTCGAGCGGTCGGTCCCCAACTAACCCCATTTCGATTACATCTTGGCGCCATTCAACTTGGTAAACATTGATTGGTTCCATACCCGTTGGTAAGTTAGACAATGTATCAATACGTTGGTTTACATCATCTAAGACACGCTTGATATCGGCATTAACGTCTACCTCGATAGAAACATACGCGCTACCTCTAGAGGCCGTTGAGACTGCTTTTTTAATCCCGGTGACGTCTTTAATCGATTCCTCGACCTTAACGAGAATACTCTCTTCTATCTCTTGAGGAGAAGCGCCAGGATAAGTCGCACGAACATCAATGTAGTTCACCTCAATATTCGGAAACATCTGCCTTTGAATAAAGAGAAAACTCACCACACCCATGATAATGATGAACACCATCAAAAGGTTGGCAGCGACGGGGTTATTCGCAAAATAGGCAATCAAGCCCTTTTGTTTAATATCTTCCATGACAAACTCCTACTTACTGTACGACGGTTTCGGAGTCGTCACTCTTTTTTGCGATTTGTACCGCCATGCCTTTTTGAGGGTACTCGGGCAAGGTCAGTACCAACTTATCACTTTGCTCTAAACCTTCGCCCACCAGCAAAAACTCACCTTCTGCTCTCAAAACCGTGACAGTTCTGGGTTGAAGTTGATTATCGCCATTCACTACCCACACGGTACGATTTTTTACTAATTCCTGTGGTAAGCGGTAGATATGCTTAAGTTCCTTACCAGTGAAGCTCACTTCAACGTAGGAGCCGAATTTAATTGGAGGCTGCTGGTTATCGACACCGTATGGGTCCGCGATTTGAATGACCATGTTAATCATTCGGGTAGCGCTATCAATCATGCCTAAATCACGAACTACTCGACCTTCTCTAGTGGTAGAAAACACACCTTGCTGCGTCACTGTCGCAGTGAGTTCACCAATGGATTCGGGTAAAAATGCACTATCAAAACCGGCAATGGGTACGTGCACCTCTGCCACTTCGATGTTGTTTAACGTGGCAACTCGAGAACCAGATGTAACAAATTGACCAACACCAATATCACGCTCAACAACCAGCGCATCGTAAGGTGCAACGACTTTGCAATTTTCTAACTCTCTTTTTGCTCGTTTGAGTGCCGCTTGAGCCGACTTCACTTGGGCTTGTGCGCTCAAAACGTGAGGTTTGCGTAAATACAGATCCGTCACTTGCTTATCGCTCAGTCTCTTTGCCTGACGTTTTGCCACTTCGGCTTTCGCTTGTTCCTCAATCAAGTTTGCGCGTGCACTAGCTAAATCGGCTTCAGCTTGTAGAACCGACGCTTCATAGTTGTCACTTTCAATTGTGAAAAGAACCTCTCCTCGTTTCACGATGCCACCCGTTACAAAATTCGGGTGCCAACTTATCACTTCACCACTGACTTGCGCGGAAAGGTGTGTTTTTTCAAAAGGGACTAATTCACCGTGACTGGTAATCACCACTTTGTGATCAGTAGGAAAAAGAGAAGAAGCCTGAACAGTAGGTTCTGTAATTGCATCTTTGGTTGACTCTTTTTCCGGCGCAGTTGCGGCAATTGCAGCATATCCTGCATAAGAGCCTCCAACGACGACGAAGGGTAAAAGCCAACGTAATATGGGTTTTGCTAACATCGAAAATCCTTTTTTATTGTTGTTTTCAACACCACACTTTTATTCAGTCCATTGCTCCCGGTAAGCATGGTGGTGAGAGAATTGAATTTGAATAAACATCAAAGCGGCGCTTGCCTAGTCTTTTAAGCAGCTAACTAGATAGTTATTGCCAATTCAAAGTTAATAAAATTAACAAAAAATTAACCAACTGCGCAAGTTGCTCTGACTTAACTTTTATTCTAAACAGCAAATGACATGCCAAGCATTTATTTATTAAAAATCATATGGTTATATAAAAATCATTATTTTATCCAGTGTGCTATTGGTCATAATCACCAGATATTAGTGATTATGACCAATACGGCCATAATGATAATTAAAATAAATGATTATCTGCGCTCTAAAAGTTGAACTTAGTGCAGGCTCTATGGCAATTCATTGATTAATCGCTCGTTATCAAACGGTTCTGGGTGCATGTGGCGTCAGCTTAAGTCTATAATTTGGAGTAGGTAACACTCTGTAAGACAAGGAAATGTGCTTTGTTACAAACGCTCGCCAAGTTGCTCTTCCCCTCGCTGCTCACTATTTTATCGGCATGCTCATCCGTATCGTTGAATGACGCCAGTGAAAAGTCCACCAGCTTTCAGCTCGGTTATCAAAAGGATTCTGTTCTTGCGAAGTACTTTGAAGCTTACGGGAGAGACCCTAAGTCCATTACTGGCTTTGCACCGTTAAATCAGGGACACGATGCCCTTCTTGCTCGAACCTCTTTGATCGAGTCCGCCCAGAAAAGCCTTGATCTTCAATACTATATTTACCGTGGTGACGAAACGAGTCAGCTAATAACGTGGCGCTTGTATGAAGCGGCAAAGCGTGGTGTTCGAGTAAGGCTGTTGCTTGACGATATGCAAAAGCGAAACGACGATGTGATGGCTGCCCTCAATGCACATCCTAATATAGAAATCCGCTTATTTAACCCGCATCAGTATCGCGACTCCCGTTGGTTCGCTCTTGCTAGCGATTTTGAACGCCTTAATCGTCGTATGCACAATAAGTCTCTGATTGCAGACAGTGTTTCCGCCATTGTCGGAGGTAGAAATATCGGCAATGAATACTTCTCTTTTGAATCGCAAGTTGAGTTTGGTGATTTTGATCTTCTGCTCTATGGTGAGGCGGTACAGCAAACTGCCGATCAGTTCGACCTCTACTGGAATAGCGCCTATTCGATACCAATGGAATGGATTACACCGAATTCACAGCAAATTACCGACCAAGCGATTCAAAAGCAGGTCAATAAACTCCGGTTAGAGGAAAAGTTTTCAACCGGCCGCTATGACTTCACTCAACTGGATATGTACCAAGATCTAAAACAAGGCAAACTCAAGCTCTACTGGGGAGAAGCGAAAGTATGGTTTGATCTGCCCGATAAAGTCGCGACCCGAGAGAGCCAACTTATTGATAATTTAACGGATCTGGTTAAAAGTGTTGAGGATTCATTTGTGCTCATCTCTCCCTATTTCGTTCCAACTGAAGTAGGTACTCAAGCATTAAGTAACGCGGCCAAGCGAGGCGTTGATATCACGATTGTGACCAATAGCCTCGCGTCTAACGATGTGTTTGCCGTGCATGGTTGGTACGCAAAGTATCGAAAAGATCTACTCGAAGCTGGAATAAAGCTTTGGGAAGTAAAAGCGAGCGCGAAACTCAAAAGTAAGTGGAGCCTCACGGGGAGTAGCAGAGCAAGTTTACACGCTAAAGCAATGACGATTGATAACAAAACACTTTTCGTTGGTTCGATGAACTGGGACCCACGTTCGGCCGCTTTGAATACCGAAATGGCCGTTGTTATCGAACAGCCAGAATATGTGCAAATGTTTCTAGAACAACTGCCGAGTCAACTGTCGAGTAACGCCTATGCCTTAACTCTGCGCGACGGGGACATTGTCTGGACCGACGTAAAAACAGGCGAAGAATACGACTCCGAACCAGAAGCAGGAGTATGGCGAAAAATGGGCGCTTGGTTCTCCGGAATATTACCGATTGAAGATCAGCTATAACAGCTGCCAATACTGCAAACCTCCCCAGTCAAGCAAAACAAAATGGACGCTAGTTTTGGGCAGGGGACACAACCAACATAAGGAAGTTCAATGCCAGCGCAATGGAATGAATACTATCAGAAAATTTTAAGCCAACCTCACCGCCCAAACGTGGAAAATGCCGTAAACCAACTTAAGATAGAAGGCAAAGTCGCTCTTGATATTGGCTGCGGAATAGGTCGAGACAGCCACTTTCTACTCGAACAGGGATTTAAGGTTCACGCATGTGATAGCAATGAAGATGCAGTAAAAACTTGTTTAACACGCTTTGAAGGTAATAAACGATTTTCGGTTTCGCAGTGCTGTTTTACTGAATTTAATTACCCTCAGTGCAGCTTGGTTATCGCAAATGCCAGTTTGTTCTTTTGCCCTGACACAGGCTTCAAACAAGTCTGGACAAAAATAGACAGCGCATTACAACCGGGCGGTATCTTCTGCGGCGATTTCTTGGGAGTGAAAGACTCCTGGGTTACCTCCGAAATGCACCCAAACATTACCGCATTAACAAAAAAGGAAGTGGAAAGCTTATTCGAAGGTTACGACCTCATTTCATTGCATGAAAGAGATGAAGACGGGACCACTGTAGTCGGAAGCCAAAAACATTGGCACATGTTTAGTGTGACCGCTCGAAAGCGCTAAAAATGGTCTCTCAGTAAAGAAAGCAGCACTTCAAATCAGTGCTGCTATCAGAGATTAATTGACGGGATACACCACTTCAAAACGCTCTAAAACCAGCGTACGTTTCTCATGCCAATCGATGTTCAACTCATCGCATTCAGCTTTAAAAAATGCAGTATGAGCATCACGCCACCAGTTTAAGGTTCTATCACCTTCGCCTTCTGCGTAGGCAAACTCTGCGGTTACATTCTCATATTTGCATGTACTTACGTCAGTAATTCGTATCACGCAAACCGGGTCCCCATCCCAATTCGTCACTACTTGTAAATGACCGACTTGGGGCATGGTTTCACCATGTTCTCGATACCAAAGCTCCAAACTGCACGATGCAGTTTTCTGTCCAATACGAACCAAGTCTGCGCATACATTCGCGTTGTGTTCATCGGCACAATAATAGTCAGCACTGACTGATGGTACAGCTTCCCTTTGTTCTGGTGATAATAATTCTAGGAATTGTTCTAAGTAATCCTTAGCTCGCGCGTCCATGCTCACTCCATTAATCATAAATTCGCAAGGAGGATAAAAGATATCACAACAAATAACCACCAGGAACAAACTGAAAAACAACAAGAATATGACTTCTACGAAGACGACTGTTATTTCTTTTGTAATAACTTTGCTAAACGTTTGTGCTATTTGCTATTGTTGCATGGTCTATCTGTACTCTTCTCGTGAAAGGACGTTATATGCGCTTATTTATTGGTATTTTTTTCTCGCTGATACTTGCCTTGCCAACAATGGCATCGGAGGAAAAGTATTCAGAATCGGATCTGTTAGATAGACCATTAATGGAACGCTATATTTTAGATGAACTAAAAGCGCTGCGTCAGGACTATCAAAGCCTAGAAAAGCGAATGATCACAGAGATCACCGATCGCGAGCTAACGGTCGCAGATAAATCGTTGAACTATGCCAACGTGACCGTTACATACTTCTTCTACATCATTGCTGGTGTCGCATCTCTGATTGCCTTTGTCGGATGGCAATCTCTGCGCGAGTTTAAACACAACACCAAAGAGATGGCTGATAAACGATTGGAGAAGATCGCCCAAGAATACGAGAAAAAGTTTGTCGCCCTTGAGCGAGATTTAAAACGCAAAACTCGCATTATCAGCGAAAACAACAAAGAGATTGAGAAAATCAACGAGATCCATAACTTATGGCTACGTGCACAAAGCTCTCAAACTCCAGAACAACGTATTGAAATCTATGATGAAATCTTATTAATTCGTCCAGGTGATTTAGAAGCGTTGACTTACAAAGCCGACGCAGCGATGGAAATCAACGAATACCATTGGGCACTTAGCATTTGTAACCGCGTACTTGAAGTCGATTACACCAACGGCCCTGCACTGTATCAACGCGCGTGTGCATACTCTCGCCTTGGTATCGAAGAGCAAGCTATTGAAGACTTGGAACGCGCAATTGAATACAGCCCATCCATTCGTGATTTACTTGCCGAAGAACGAGACCTCGAATTGCTGCACGGTAATGAGCGTTTTGAAAAGCTCTTACATCTAGCAAGCGAATAATGGAATAAACAGCATGAGCAGCCACTTTAATCTAGAAGACGCTAGCCAAGTATTGGTTGGCGCTTTTGCCCTAGCAGTCCCGATCTCATTTTCGGAGGAAGCGTGGCGATTGGGTGAGAGCCTACCAATGGCAAACTTGCTCATGCTGTTAAGTCTTTCTGTCATTTTCCTCAGTTTTTTCGCGTATCAAAGCGTGTTTCAAAGCCACATCAAGAATCGCGTATCCATCTTTATTTTTCGTGTGGTTATCGCGTACCTCATTGCGGCCGTTGTGGTAGCGTTAGTTCTTTTCTGTCTTGATAAGCTGCCACTCATGAATGAGCCTTTGGTTGCGATAAAGCGCGTTATCGTCATCACAATGCCTGCTTCGATGGGCGCGATCGTAGTCGACAGTTTCGACAAAGAATAGAGATAATCGCTACTCTTCTTCTAACGTTAAGTTCGACCCCGAGTGGTCTTTCCCTAATACATCTTCTGGGTTTCGCAGTGCGCAGGTTTCTAACGACAAGCACCCGCAGCCAATGCATCCTCCTAAATCGTTTTGCAACGCTTTAAGTTTTTGAATCTTTTGTTCTAACTGTTCATGCCAATGGCTTGCCATTTTTTCCCATTGCGCTTTGTTAGGGGCTTGGTGTTTCGGCAGTTCATCTAACGCATGTTTAATTTCTTCTAACGACAACCCAACTTGCTGCGCTGCTTTGATCACCGCAACACGGCGCAACACACTACGATGGTAGCGACGCTGATTACCTTGATTTCTCCAACTCGAAATCAGTCCTTTTTGCTCGTAAAAATGTAGGGCAGATACTTTCACTCCAGAACGTTTTGCCACTTCTCCTACGCTGATTTCCATCCTTGACTCCCTGTGTATCAATTTTGTTAAAAAAATGCTTTACCTCAAGTTTACTTGAGGTTTTAAAGTTGAACCATCTTAATTAACGCTAAACCCCGGCGATCTCAAGATAATGTGTTCAGCGCGAACGACTTGGTTGTTAACCACAAGACAGTTGGACATCAACCTTTTGAAATCCATCGGGAGTTAGAGGCAAACATAATGAAAAATAAAACTCAGCCGTACTTAGCTGGCCGCTTCTTCGACAGCATTTCCTCTGGCTTATTCATGATGGCGCTGCCATGGGTCATGCTTTCCGAACCTAACATGGGCACTTTCGTCGCTTTAGTTTCTCTGAGCTGCACCGCGATTTCTTTTCTAGCAACGCCTTTCTTTTCCACTTTAATTGACCGACATTCACGCAAAGTACTACTCGTGCTCAATCAATGGATTCAATCGGGTATGGCTTTGGTGGTGTTCATTGCTTATTGGTTAGGGTTTGAGTCACACTGGTTGCTGGCTTTTGCGCAATTGGTGTATTGGGTTTCGAGTAATTTTGCATGGACGACCAACAACGCCTTCACCCAAGAAAATTATCAGCACCATGAGTATGCGAAAATTTCGGGTCAGCAAGAAATTGTAATGCAATCCACAACCCTCGGAGCTGGCGCGTTGGGTATTGTTTTGCTTGAAATGTGGGGTATGAAAGAGTTTGCTTTGTTTGCGGCCAGCGCCTCTGCGTTAGCAGCGATGTTCTATATTCTGACGCCTTATACCCAACAATTAAGGGCATCAAAATCCGTTGCTTTCATCGCGCAACTCAAAGAGAGCAAACAAATATTCCGTCTCGAACCTCGATTTTATGGCTTTATTCTGCTCTCTTGCCTCGCTTATCCTGCATTGACGTATTTGAGCAAACTGGTGCCGATTTGGTTTTCTGAACAAGGCATCTCTGGCGATTGGTTTGCAGGGTTCAACATCAGTTTTGGCCTCGGCTCGTTGCTAACCGGCTTTATTGTCACCAAAGTGCTAAGCCGTGCCTCCCATAGCCACATTATGTTCGCTTCGATGGTTATGGTCTCTTTTGCGCTTATCGGGATGAGTTTTGCGATGAACCCGCTGACCATCTTATTGTTTACGGCGCTGTTTGGCGTATTTAACGCGCTAAATCGCATTGCGAGAGTCAACTGGATGCATCACACCGTAGCGGTTCATCAACGAGGTCGCGTCGATGGCGGCATCAGCATGTTTGCCACCACCATTCAATCTCTCAGTTACGTCCTGATTGCAATGTTGAGTCATTACGAACTAACACAATACGGTTTTGCAATCGCAGCTGCTGTCATGGTGTTAGCAGTGATTTTGATGGGATTACTCAGTCGAGACGTAGAGCCGTTTAACGACCTGCCCCTTCATGCAGCAGCAAAGTGAAGCATAGAAATTGAGAAGTTGAGAAATTGAAAAAGCGAGATAGGAAGGCACCAACATCGTCTTCCTATTTTTTACGCCAGCACTTTTACCTCTATCGCTCATCAGCAAGGTTGGGTATTCTGAGGTGAGCAACATGAGCAGAGGGAAATCGCAGTGAACTTAAGGCAATTAGAAGTCTTTTACGCCATTATGCAAGCAGGAACGGTGTCAGGCGCGGCTCGCTTACTGCACGTTTCCCAACCTAATGTCACTCGAGTTCTCGCCCATACAGAACAACAACTGAGCTTCGCTTTATTTGAGCGTGTAAAGGGCCGTCTCGTTCCCACTCAAGAAGCCAAAGCCTTATTGCCAGAGGCTGAAAAAGTCTATCAACAACTCGGACAATTTCGCTCTCTGACCAACAAAGTCAAACAGGGAACTCAACATTTACGAGTCGGTGCTCCGCCTGTTTTGGCCGCACACTTGTTAGCGCCGACTGTCGCGTTGCTGTCGAAAGAGCACGGCATCTCCTTTGAGCTCTCAACGGCTAATCGCGATGAGCTGTGCTCAGGTTTACTGAAACATGAATTGGATGTCGCCATTGCGTTCGGTGAAGAAACGCCACCAGCGATCATGGGACACATGTTATTAAAAGAAAACTTGGCGCTAATTGCCCCTAAAAGCGCAGCGATACCCACAGAAAAAACCGTCACTTTAGAAGAACTCATCAGTCACGATTTACCCATTATCGGTTTAGATAGCCGAGACCCTCTGGGCTTATTGCTGCATCAAACCTTATCGGCGCGTGACGAGCATTATCAACATGCCATCACCGTCCGCAGCTACTCCGCGGCGGCTGAACTGGTGAAAAACGAAGCAGGATTCGCGATTGTAGACCCTTGGACTGCAAAACAATATCGCCAAGATAATGCCGTTTCCGTGCATGCTTTGGAGCCAAATATGTCCTTCTCTGTCTCTATTTTATTCGCAGAGCACACACCTCAATCCATTGCGACAAAGCAATTTATCACCGCCCTAAAACAACAGATGGTTTAAAGGTATAACCTGAAGTTATACCCGCCTAACAAATAAGCATTCGGTTTCCTAAATCAGTCTGGCTACATTAATGAGCAATAACGATGACGAAGGGAACCATCATGCAAATTGCTCAACCTTACCTACTCTTTCTTGGCGATGTAACCGATCCACTCGCAGCAAAAACCGCGCGTGGCATATATCAATGGCGACCTGAGATTTGTCTTGGCCAAATCCGCCTGACGCCAGAAACCGTATTGCTTGGTTTAACCGACATGACACTGCAACAAGCGCAGCAGCAAGGAGCAAAAACGCTGGTGCTCGGCACGGCAAATTCAGGAGGCGTCATTCCCGAAGCTTGGCAAGCAACCTTACTTGAAGCGGCAGAGATGGGGTTTGAAATTGCATCGGGCATGCACCAACGTTTGGCGGAATTTTCTCCTCTTGCCGATCTAGAACAACGCGGATTAACCAAACTGTATGATGTTCGCCATTATGATGCCCCGCTCAAGGTCGGCAATGGCAAAGCTCGCGCAGGCAAGCGAGTACTTACTGTAGGGACAGATTGCTCCGTTGGCAAAATGTACTCTGCCCTTGCCATTGAGCATGCATTGAAGCGTAAAAACTGTCGTGCAGAGTTCAAAGCAACGGGTCAAACCGGAATTCTCATCGCAGGCAGTGGCATTTCGATTGATGCCGTAGTTGCCGATTTTATCTCCGGCGCAGTAGAAACGATCAGCCCTGAGTTCACCGATCACGATTGGGACATCATCGAAGGGCAAGGTTCGTTATTTAACCCTTCGTTTGCTGGCGTAAGTTTGGGCTTACTTCACGGCGCACAAGCTGACGCTCTGATACTGTGCCATGAGATTGGTCGCCCGCACATCCGCAACTTACCACATGCGAGCTTGCCAACCATTGAACAAACGATAGAAGCGAATCTGGCCGCTGCTCGCCTAACAAATCCAAACGCTCAATTAGTGGGTATTTGCTTAAACACTTCGGCGCTCAGCGAAGAAGATGCTGCCCAGTTATGCCAGGATTGGAGCGACAAATACCAAGTGCCCGTCACCGACCCTGTACGTTTTGGCGTTGATGCGGTTGCAGATAGGCTCCTTACGATTTAAGAAACATTTACGGTTTAGAAAATAACTGTGGTTTAGGGAAAACTAGTGAGATGAAAATTCATGTAGAATCTGTCACGCTTGCCATGGCGACACCATTTCGCATCTCTCGCGGCAGTCGGACAGAGTGCCACGTAGTCCGAGTGACAATTGAACATCGAGGCATGACAGCCCAAGGTGAATGCACGCCATACCCTCGTTATGGTGAATCGGTTGAATCGGTGATTAAGGCGATTTCTCACGCCGCACATGAACTGCAAAGTTTGTATGCCAAAGGCGAAGCTGATGTCATGGTTCTCAAAAGCCTGCTTCAATCGTTATTGCCCGCGGGGGCGGCAAGAAATGCATTGGATTGCGCCCTTTGGCATCTTCACGCGCTTTTGAGCCAAAAGCAGCAGGTTCACGACCTCTTTACGTTACCCGAGGCGATTGTGACGGCGATGACGGTTTCTATCGACAAGCCGCAAGCGATGGCAAGACAGGCACAAACTTACCTTAGCCAAGGCGCAAAACTGCTTAAGGTAAAACTGGATGGTGAAAACGTGATTGAGCGCGTTGCAGCAGTACGCGATGCCGCGCCGCACGCACAAATTGTCTTAGATGCGAATGAAGCGTGGCAAAACCTCGACCTCGCGACGGTATTTGCTCAACTCGAACCGCTAGACATCACCATGATCGAACAACCGTTGCCACAAGACTGCGATGACGTACTCGCCAGCATTCCGCACCCCATTCCACTTTGCGCCGATGAAAGTTGTCACACCAGAGAGCAATTGCATCAGTTGGTTGGCAAATATGAAATGGTGAATATTAAGCTAGATAAAACTGGCGGGCTCACTGAAGCACTATTATTAGCCGACGACGCCCAAAAACTCGGTTTTAGCCTCATGTCCGGTTGTATGTTGGGGACGTCGCTTGCGATGCGTGCTGCCTTACCCATTGCTGCTCAGGCAAGCGTTGTCGATCTTGATGGCCCGGTGCTGCTCGGACAAGATGTAACGCCAAGCTTGGTTTATCGCGACGGCGAAATCGTTCTTTCCAAATAGCCTAAACAATCCAGAGGTTTTGCTCCAAAAGTCAGAACCTCTGAGTTTATGATCTCGATTAAAAAACAATCAGCCCCATCATGAAATAAGTCACATAAATTATACGGTTATTACGGCATGCTAAGATTACAGTGGTCCAAGAAGGTGGTCTTATGCATCGAGTCATCCGAAAAATGACATGGAAGACGAATAGGCGGTAATCCCGCCCTACTCCAATGCAGTGCGTGGGTTTCTATAGCAACCCACTTCCTAGCAATTCGTAGGTTTTTCACGCCATCTTGCAAGGAGGCTCTATGCCTATCAACAAAATACGCAATATCGCTTTTGTCGGCCAAACCGGGACCGGTAAAACCACGCTAATAGAAAAACTGCTCTTCACCTGCGATGCCACGCACCATTTAGGCAGCGTAGAAAAAGGCGATACCGTTACCGACTTCGACCCTCAATCCATCCAATATCAACACAGTATTGAAGCAACGCCAGTCGCACTGCGCTGGAATAAACACCGGCTCAATATCATCGACACTCCGGGACAAAACGAGTTACTTGGCCGTACTATCAGCGTTTTTCCTGCCGTTGAAACATCTGCCCTTGTCATCGACCCTCAAACCCCACTTAACCAAACTTCCGATCGCTTATTCACCTTTGCTAAAGAGCAGCAAAAATGTCAGATGATCATCATCAATAAGCTCGATAACCACGGTAATCAGTTAGAAAGATTGATGGAGAACATCGTTGAGCATTTTGGGGACCACTGCTTGCCGATCAACTTACCTTCGGCTGACGGGGAATCTGTAGTTGACTGCTATTTCGAACCAGAATTGGGACGAGAAACCTTACTTGCAACGGTAGATGAAGCTCATGAGACCTTAATTGACCAAGTCATCGAAGTCGATGAAGAACTGATGGAACTGTATCTGGAACAAGGCTCCGAACTCACCGCAGAGCAACTGCATGATCCGTTTGAAGAAGCACTGAGAACTGGACATGTGATTCCGGTCTGTTTTGTCTCAGCACAAACCGGCGCGGGCGTCGAGTTGCTGCTGCGCACCTTGGCGGAGATCATGCCCATGCCAAACGAGGGTAACCCTCCTCTACTGGAAAAGAACGGCAAAAAAATCAAAGTAAATTGCGAAACCTTAGAGCACACCGTCGCACACGTGTACAAAGTCAGCGTCGACCCATATATGGGAAAACTTGCCTACTTACGTGTGTATCAGGGTGAAATCAATGCGGGCAGCCAGCTTTATATTGGCGAAAGCAACAAGGCATTTAAAGTTGGGCACTTATATCAACTGCAGGGCAAAGATAGAACCGAGATCCCTCGCGCGCTTGCAGGCGACTTCTGCGTTTTAGCCAAAGTGGATGATCTCGAATTCGATTCAATCGTTCATGACTCTCACGAAGAAGATGGAGTTCAACTCAAAACGTTGGACCTTCCTGACTCCATGTATTCTTTGTGCTTGAAGCCTCTTAAGCGTGGAGATGAGCAAAAATTAGGAGATGTGCTGAATAAAATTGCCAGTGAAGATCCTTCGCTGCGCATCGAACATCGCGCTCGCACCAACGAAACCATCATCAGCGGCCAAGGGGAGTTTCACCTCAAAGTCGCATTAGAAAAGATGGCGAACGTGTACAAACTGGACGTCGAAACCTGCCAACCAAGCGTCGAATACTTTGAAACCATCACCAAACCTGCCGAAGGGCATTATCGACACAAAAAACAAAGTGGCGGTGCAGGCCAGTTTGGTGAAGTGCAATTGAAGGTTCGTCCACTCGAACGTGGTGCCGGATTTAAGTTCATCAACAAAGTGGTGGGTGGCGCCATCCCAACCGCGCTCATTCCTGCTGTTGAAAAAGGTATTTTGCAAGCGTTAGAGGAAGGCGCGATTTCTGGCAACCCAATTAAGGATGTGGAAGTCACCGTTTATGACGGTAAATATCACTCCGTCGATTCGAAAGAAATTGCGTTTGTCATCGCAGGTAAGAAAGCCTTTTTAGATGCTATTAACAACGCCGATCCTATTGTGCTAGAACCCATTGTCCAGATGGAACTGCACATCCCAACCGCGAATGTTGGCGATGTTTCTGGTGATTTATCTGGCAACCGAGGCTTAATCGAAGGCTCCGAGCCAATCGACAGCAGCTTCACCTTACTCAGAGCCAAGTCACCTGTAAACGAGCTGCAAGATTACGCTCGTCGATTACGCTCTATCACTGGTGGTGAAGGCAGCTTTAGTATGACCTTAAGCCATTACGAGCCTGCGCCACCAGCAGTGCAAAAACAGGTCTGCCAAGGCAGTACACAACAAGGTTAATTCCCTAAGATTCAAATCAATCACATAAACAAAAAAGCGCCCTCATTTTGAGGGCGCTTTTAGGTAAAAGAAAAATTATTTATCGAGAGACAAACCTATCTGACTGATTTTGCTTTCAAACTCTTCGATGCTGTTCGCTTTGTAAGTCGGAGCACCGTTAAAGTAGCGCGGTTTCTCTGGCAGCATCGCATTTTTCAGCTCTTGTTCTTGATCGATATTGTCATGGTAAACCGTTACACGATTTGGAATATCCTGCTTCATTACAGCCATTTTGGTTCTCCTTTATTAAGACGAATAGTAAGCGTAGAACGAATTTATCGGAGTACAGGCGAGACTGTGTAAAATTTAGACACTCACAGCAAAATCATATTTAAACAGTTGCATTTAATATTTTTGAGGCACTTTGTCGTGGCTATTGGAAAACGTGAGTGCAGCGATTAAGGTGAGCTCTCTCTACATGAAGACAGGAAGTCCGGTGTCGCAACAAGAACTCAACCAAATGGGCAGTGCCAAAGTTTTTCTCATCGAAAAAGATGGCGTCCAAGTAATAGAAAAACGTAACCCTACTCAAATAGAAGTGGCGTTTTATCAACGCTATGCCGAGCAGTTTAACGCGCTTGGAATACACGTACCGCGCTTGATTCAACTCGACGACCAGAAAAACGTTCTGTACATTGAATACGTTCCCCACGCAGTCGAGCAAGCATTCTTACTTGAAGATGATCGAGTCATTGAACAACTCGTCAAACTGCACCGACTTCCACCAACATCAGATGGTGTTTATCACCGCCACCAGTGGACACCACAAGCGACTCAACAAGCACTCGCAACACTTAAACTGGGCTCAGAGACAGAACAGTTCTTCCACCAGCTACAACAACGATCGGCGCACCTTTTCGATGGGCAGAACTTGATCTCCGGAGACACCAATGCAGGAAACTGGGGACAGCGCCAAAATGGCGAGCTGGTGCTGTTCGACTGGGAGCGCTTTTCTACAGGGCATGTCGCGATAGATTTAGCGCCGCTCATCGAGGGCATGGGCACATTTGATGATTACTTGAACGTAGCAGACAAATATATAAAGTGCGCAGAGAAAGGTGAAACAACAGAATTGGCGCGCGATATCGGATTAGCAAAAGCGTGGATCGTCGTCGAGGTAGTCAACATACTGGTCTCCAGAAAAAATCCGCAGACCAGCAAATATTTGGACTGGTTTCGACAAACCTTGCCGCAATGGGCCAAAAGCCTTAGCGCTCAGGTGATGAGTTAGGCTCTGAGATTTGATACAAGTGACGCTCAGGCTCTGCGCATGTGGTTTCGCAGTTGCATACTTTGTCGACACCGACGTTGTTTAAACCGCCGCAACTTCCTTGAATACGCTTGTTATGAAAGATAACCCCAAGCGACATCAGCAAAATAATCGCGAGAAAACCAAGAAAGGTAAACAACCAAACCATACTAACCTGCCTTTTTAATCGACGCCTTTACGCTAAGTATAGCTGGGCTCGATTTTGCGGCGAATAATGCAGCAGCCTGTTTGGGGCGTGCTAGCAACGAGGGTTTGGCTTTTTTACCGCCGCAGCCACATGATCCGCATCCACCTTTTTTCTGATGATTGGTTGATGGACGACCTTGCGATGCGTCTGTCAGTGGCTCTCTCGGAACGGCAAGTACATCTTCCAATGAGCTGCGCGTTGAAAGTCTGAACACTTGTTTGCCACTGTGCAAAAGCTTTTCTAATGCGCGCTCGCCGATGTTGCGCACCAGCACAGCTTCTACATTGTAGTCTTGTAAAGATTGGATAAGCTGGGACTTCGCTTTGCAGCCAGCTTGGGGCATTGCAGCGATGTTTGCTAGGTTTTTAAGCATTCCGTCAGTATCAGAATAAATAGCGATGTAAGGCGCTTTGACAAAATGGTTTGCCACCCGCTCATCATCATTAGGAATAGCATAAATCATAAGTTTGACTCCTCATTCGGAAAAACTAATGCATGACCTTCAACTAAACTTTTTGCGACCTTGAACCGCGCACTTTTTACTGTGTTGCCAAAAGTTTGTCTAGATATGCCCATTTGATCTGCGGCTTGTTGTTGGCTGAGTCCCTCTAAATCAGCCAAGCGCAGTGCTTCAAGTTCTTCTGGCAATATGGCGACTTGCTCCAACTGATTAAATGGAATGCCATTGGGCTTAAAGCAGTGGTGAGCCGCACGTCCGCATATTCGTCTTTCTATCTTTGGTCTTGCCATCATTGTCCCTCAAAAACACAGAGTCAAATTACGCCTTAAACTGGCATATGCCAATAACATTTTTAGCATATGCCAATAAACTAAGTTTGCAAAAATCAACACGACAAATACGTAATACATCAGCATTAATTAGACATCTAATAATTTAGGAATTTTGATGACAAACGAACAAAAAGATCAATTCTAATTAACCGGATAATAAAAACGTTAGTTTGCGCAGATTTTTCATACAAATACACGCTAATGTGTTCATTTTATTGAAGAAGAAAAACTATAATCCAAGCAAATCATTAGTTTGAACACTAATGATTGTTTTATTTAAAAGGATGTATACCTAAGGAACGAAAAAGAGAAGTTTGACGACATTGGCCTTAGCTTAAAGGGTAATACTTTCGATACAGAACCTGTCGAACGACCATTACTTGGCCTAGGTGCCCTACTCTTCTTGCCAAATTAAGTTTCTTGAGAGCGCTTAGGTATATCAGAAAAAGGAAGTACATATGTCTGACTCAAATTGGCTCAGCGAATTCCCGGAAATGGATGCCACTGATCTCAGGGCGATTCGCAAAACACTCGACGGCGCCTATAGAGATTTCTCTCGCGAGTATGGTGAACTCATTGAGTCTCTGTTTGATCCGCTCCTTGCGTTTCTTGTCTGGTTTGAAAAACTTCTGATTTCTACACCTTGGTTCATTATTTTAGGTGTCTGCACCACTCTCGTTTATGCCGCCAGCCGCTCTTGGAAACTGGCCGCTGCATGTTTTGGTTCGCTGATTCTGATTGGCTATTTTGGAATGTGGGAAGACACTATGCGCACGCTCAGTATCATCACTGTATGTACTATGCTTGCCATAGCACTTGGTATCCCTATCGGCATCGCTATGGCGCGCTCTAATCGCATTCAGTCGGTGGTAACACCATTACTCGACGTCATGCAAACCATGCCGGCATTTGTGTATCTCATTCCAGTTGTGATGTTATTGGGCATCGGGAAAATTCCTGGCCTTATCGCAGTAGTGATCTACGCGATTCCACCGGTTATTCGTTTAACCAATTTGGGCATTCGTCTAGTTGATAAAGAAGTATTGGAAGCCGCAACCGCATTTGGTGCCAGCACTCGGCAACGGCTTTTTGGGGTTCAGCTTCCGCTTGCAATGCCAACCATCATGGCGGGAATTAACCAAACGATCATGATGGCACTGTCAATGGTGGTCATCGCATCAATGATTGGGGTAAAAGGTTTAGGTCAGCCTGTTCTAAAGTCTATTACCAATCAATATTTCACTCTTGGTCTTCTCAATGGTTTAGCAATTGTCGCCCTAGCAATCCTTTTTGATCGTGCTTCACAAGCGTATGCGAAACGCACTCAAGCTCATTTAGGAGACTCAAAACATGACTAGTCCACTTATCGAAATCAGCGGTCTGTATAAAATCTTCGGCCCCAAGCCCAATAGCGTGATTGAGCGCGTTAAGTTGGGACATAGTAAAGAGCAGGTTTTAGCGGAAACGGGCCACACGGTCGGACTAAAAGACATCAACCTGCAAATTCAAAAGGGTGAAATTTTTGTCATTATGGGATTATCCGGTTCTGGAAAATCCACCATGATTCGCCACTTCAATAGATTAATCGATCCAACCATGGGGCAGATCTTGGTAGAAGGGGTGGATGTCATGCAACTTTCTAACAAAGAACTTGAACAGTTTCGCCGTCACAAGATGTCTATGGTGTTCCAACGCTTTGGCTTGCTGCCTCATCGCACTGTTATCGACAACATCGCATATGGTTTGGAAGTTCAGGGAATGAGTAAAGAGGCGCGCTTAGAAAAAGCAAATGAATGGTTAGAAACCGTTGGACTGACGGGTTATGAGCACCAGTATCCTGCTCAACTATCGGGTGGACAGCAACAGCGTGTGGGCCTTGCACGGGCACTGGCTACCGACGCCGAAATACTGTTGATGGACGAGGCTTTCTCAGCATTGGACCCTCTGATTCGGAGCGAAATGCAAGATCAGTTGGTAGAGCTGCAACAGAAGCTGCACAAAACCATTATTTTCATTACTCATGATTTAGATGAAGCGCTTCGACTTGGCGATCGCATCGCGATTCTTAAAGACGGTGAACTTGTCCAACAAGGTTCACCAGACGAAGTTTTACTGCATCCTGCCGATGAGTACGTTGAAGCCTTTGTAAAAGACGTCAATAGAGCGCGAGCACTGACAGTCGAAACGCTGATGCAGCCACCTTCGTACTGTGTTCGCGCTGAAACCATTGAAGATGCACTAAGTGAAATGAAACGTGTTAAACGTGATTATGCCTACCATGAGACCAATGCAGGCTATCAAGGCGTGATAACACAGCAAGGATTGCTAAACGCAGCGAAGTTAACTCATATATCAGATTGGCGTGATGATATCTATGAAGAGGTGCCTATCATCTCTCCACATTTAGCCATTGAGCAAGTGCTGACTGAAGTCATGTCGTGTGAACATTCACTGCCCGTCATCGATGAGCACGGCCATTTGAAAGGCGAATTAAATCGTCAGGTTATTGCGGAGCTGTTTTCTGATCAACGAAGCACAAAACGAGGCACTTCACGCTCAAGCTTCAATAACGTTTCTTAGATGATGTTGATAATACAGCTCACAACAATGTGGGCTGTTATCAATTAACTCACTCCCACTCCCCTTTTTAGATATTTGTCTGTGGGCTCAAGCTTGATACCCAAAGCAACATTTACATTGTTCTGATTTTCCTGACAATTTCATGCTCATATCCGGTTTTATTGACATAGTTAGATCATTCTATTGCTTTTTGATGACGCAAATCCTCGATAAATGTCTACTATTACTCTCATACAAAATCTTGATTTAAAGAGGGATAAAATGAAAAAGACAATGTTGGCACTAACAGGCGCGGTAATAATTCTTGCAGGCTGTCAAGATGAGAAACCTGCCGAAACAAGCGCAGTTGAAGTACCTCAGGCAACGGAAACTGAAGTCACCACCAGTGCAGACGTTACGACTGAGACAATTGACACGTTACCAGTAGAAGAAGAACAGGTAATTACTGAAGAGACATTTGTAGACTCTGAACACAACGCACAAAGTGCTCTGGACTGGAACGGCACCTACAAAGGAACACTACCTTGCGCGGATTGTGCTGGTATCGATATGACCATCACACTAAATCAAGATGGCACTTACGTACTTGAAGAAAGCTACCAAGACAAAGAAGACGGTCAATCAAAATCTGAAGGTCAATTCACTTGGGACGCAAATGGCAGCATCGTAACGTTGACAAATGAAGATGCACCAAACCAATACTTTGTTGGTGAAAACGTACTTATGAAGCTAGACATGAATGGCGAAAAAGTAACGGGTGACCTAGCACCACTATACAACTTAACGAAACAGTAAGAAGTTAGTATCAATACCTGATAAATACCCCAAATCCGAGCCACCCCAGCTCGGATTTTTTCGCTGTTTTAACGAAAGCTATTCCAGCAACCTTTCTATTCTGAAGCAACATTCTGCTTCTTACCCTGATTGTTCATTACATTTCCATACGCTTTGCCGATAGATGCTTACAACGTCATTTTGTACAGTGTTCAAAACAAAACAGAACAACTCGGAAAAATGATGAAAAAAACATTAATTGCACTACTTACTCTGACAGCTGCTGGCTCAGCTTTCGCTGGCGATACTTACATTCGTAACGGTAACATCTACAACAACGAAGGCAGTTGGAACGTAGAAGCTGGTGTGGCTCAAGGCAGCGATCTTTTCAAAGATCAAAAGCATAATACAGCACCAATTCTCAACGGGGGTTACCATGGTGACGACTTTAATGCTGACCTAAGTGGCATTAACTACCGCTTCTTCGGTAACACCAATGAGTTAATCAACATGAGTGCCTACCTTGTAGGTAGCGGTGTAATGCGCGACGGTGATACAGCGAAAAGCCTGAAAGGCACAGATAAACGCCGCTTCGCCGTCGATCTAGGTTTAAACGCAGACTTTACACTGGATCAAAACAACGTCATTTCTACGTACCTTCAGCACGATATCAGCGGTGCTTACAAAGGTTACTTAGCGGGCGCGACTTACTTCCACATCATGAAATTCGGTAGTGTTGATTTTGTTCCTTTTGCTAACCTAACTTATCAAAGTGAAGACTACGTAGATTATTACTTTGGTGTAAAACAACGCGAAGCAAACGCAAACCGCAAAGCATACAAAGGTGATTCAACGGTAAGCTATGGTGTGGGCTACAAACTTGTTATGCCAATCAACGACAACTGGCAAGTAAGCCAAATGACACAATACACGCGCCTAGGCAGCGGTATCAGCGACTCTTCTATCGTTGATAGCGCAAACCAATGGGTTGTTGGCGCAAGTGTGTCGTACAACTTCTAATCCGATACGCCCTTATAAAGCCATCATTTCGATGGCTTTATGCGTTGGACATTTGCATCATATTGAACACAGACTTTAGTGTGAATGAGCAATCCATAACCTATGTAAATCGCTATAGCCTGTATTCTTCACCTGCACACCTCGCACTTGCTGTGTTTTTGTCACTTCTTCGTAGCCAACAAACAAAGGCAAATATAGGTACTGATCGCGCAGCGCTTTCTCTAGGTTTAATAAAGACTGTAGCGAGTGATCATCTGCCATCGCCCTGCGAACCTTTTCTCTATGGCTTAACATCTGGCTTTGATCAAAACTAAAACGCAGTCCAGTTGCTATCGACAGCCATTCGAAGATGCCATATTCAAATGGTGCTTCCATGACTTCCTCAATGAAGAGCAAGTCTGCTTGGTGAGACACTACCTCAGGAAAACTAATGTCATCAATAACGACGATCTGCAACTCCAATCCCGTTGCACGAATCACACTGTGCAACCATTCGGAATGACGAATTAAACTCGGTATCGTCCAGACAGGTTCAGCTAATACCACTTTACCTTTCAGTTTAGGTATCACAACACCATCTGTTATTGATAAATCTTGCTCGTGAGTCTCTAACTGAATGCTGTCAACGGCACTTGGCGCATCATAAATTCGCTTTTGCACATGGATGTAATCAGCGAGTTGATACCAAGTTTCTTTTGTGAGTTGGGATTCCGCACGTTCGCGGTAGGTCAGATATGAAAATGCGCTAATTTTTTCCACTTCAACGTGATCGGAGCTTTGGTTAAAGCTCAACATATTTAAGGTTTTAACATCACCATGAGACAGCGTTATTTGATCTAACAATGCGCGTGCTGAAAAATACTCTTTGTGCGCTTCAAGAGTCATACTCTCCTGGTTCCAGTCGCTGATTTTAAATGGCCCAGTCCCTATGTGGTAGGAATAACTAGAACCGAAAGAGACGACATCTCGACACAGAATAGACGCATGAGGAGTTGCTAGCATGTATGGAAACAACTTGTTCGGATGCTTCAATATGATTTTTAAGCAGTTAGATGTTTCTGCAACCACGCTATCAATGCATTGCCAGAGCTCGTGAACTGGTCCTTTTATCTCCCTGAGTCTTTCTATACTCCAAACCACATCCTGTATGTTAAGGGGCTCGCCATCATGGCGATATATGCCTGGCCGCAACCATAACGTCATTACCTTGCCTTCCATTTTCCATTCGTGTGCTAACGATGGCTCGATACCACCATTGGAATTTTGGGTCAGCAATACGTCATAAACGCTTTTCGCGACGTGTAATTCAGTGTGACGGTAAGTATTCGCAGGGTCGATTTTGGATACCCAAGGGTAAGAAGAAATCAAAATAGCGTTATTTGATTCATTCAATCGATTCACTTTTTCAGAAGCGATAGTTAGTGCTCTAACCGCGGTTTGACCGAACCAATCAATAAGTTTCGTTATTGAGTTCATTCTTCCTCTGCCAAGCTCCTCAACCAAAAACTCGGTCATCGCTTGTTGGAGGGAAATATTAATACTGAGACGGCTAGCGTTACTTCGGCCAATCGCAGGTTGCCAATCGACCCAATCGTAAGTGGCAAGCTTTTTCATCACAATAGAAACATTGCGCCTCGACGTGCAAATCACCGCTTCTAGCTCAGAAAGCGTAACAAGGTGATACTGGTGAGGTTCAAAGTGCTTTAACAGTAGATCCAGATACCTAAGATTGACATCGTTCACAAAGATTCCTAAGAGTTATTCCAAAGCAAAAAAATAGCACAGGACGCTTAGCAACTAAACTTCCTGTGCTATATCTAAACAAATTCAAAGCTTGGACTCAGCTCGACCAACAGAAGTCAAAAACGTTTACTAAGCCAAGAGGTAACTTGAATAAGTATTCTTAGAAACGGTAGCTCATACCTACAGAGAATACATTGATGTCTGCATCAACCGTTACTTTTTCATTGCCAAATTTCGCAATGTCTAGCTCAGGCATCATGTATTCCCATTCAACTTGTAGAGCAAAGTTTTCAGTAATAGCGAACTCTGCGCCTAAACCGTACATGCCTGTTACAGTGCTGTCAGAAATGGTGGTATGGCCTGCGCTACCGTCAATCACAGAGTTGCTAATTTTGAATTCAGCATTGAAGTAAGAAAGACCAGCTTTAGCAAAAAGGTTGAAACGATCGCCAATCGGTAGAGTCGCTTTTGGCTGAATCGATAGATACTTCATATCACCAACAGTAACAACTTTGCCGTCTAAAGCATCGTAGCCACCAATGGCTGCTTCTAGAGAAATGTATTCGTTGAATTTGTAACCACCGAATACTTTGCCTGAAAGGCTTGAGTCATCTTCAAGTTTAAGTTTAGTGCTAGCGTTAGTACCACCACCATTGATAGAGCCATTAACATCACCAAACGATGCTTGACCTACAGATGCACCAACGTAAGGAGCTGCGTTTGCAACAGAACATGTTGCTAGAAGGGCTGTCATTAGCCATGTTTTTTTAAACATTGTATTTCACTGCCTGTTAATTATTGAGGTTGTGTTTTGCCCATCCTTAAGCATGCCATGCTATCCATTTCACTTGGTTTCAAAACCAAGTGGATGTTAATGAATAAAAACTCAATAAAACATGAAATATTTAGACACAACTTTGCCACTTTCTTTCTTAATTTTGACAATTTAGTCATTTCACAAGCATTGCTGCTTCAACCAGTTAGTGAGCTTGATGATTTCCGCTTGCTTGGCTCGACTCTTTTTATGAATAAAATAAAAGCTGTCTCCGGTTTCCAATCCATGAGAAGGGATGTACACCAAATCGTGCGCTTTATCTCTTTCATTGAGCATAAAATCATTCGCAAATGCGATGCCTTGGTCATAACGCGCCGCCTCTATTGCCAACAACATATGACTAAAATGTTGAACATCGACATCTTTCGGCAAGGTGTAACCGCCCGCTCTGCACCACTCAGCCCAATCTTTTCCTCTCTCTCGATAAATTGAGTCTGTCGACAAAATAGGGTATCGCCAAAGCGCTTCTGGAATCGGTTGATCTTGCAACTCTTTCCAAATTTTATGGCTGCAGACCGGATACAGCGTCTCCGCGTATAACTTTACCGACATGTAGTTTCGCTTTGGCTTTTCTACCGTGATAAAACAATCGCCAACGCTGTCTGTCTGTTCAGGATCACCAACGACCATATTGAGTGTCAGGTCGATTTCTGGATGTAAGCGCTTAAAATCAGACAAACGCGGAATAAGCCACTTTACGGCAAGCGAGCTATAAATCGCCAACCGTATGCTGCCTTTGTCCCCTTCTCGCACCTTTTGGCTGGCTATCGCAATTGAACTAATTGCTGGGCTAATATCCTCTAAATAGCGTGTGCCCGTATCGGACAAAGAGAGCTTTCTGCCTTGGCGGATAAATAATGATTCACCCAAGTAATCTTCTAATAATCGTATCTGGTGGCTAACGGCACTTTGCGTCACATTGAGTTCTTCAGCAGCAAGCGAAAAGCTAGAGTTTCTGGCAACAGATTCAAAACAGTGAACCGCTCTGAGTGGTGGCAATTTCATTATCTAAAAATCTCATACTTAAACTAATAAATATCACTTCACTTCATCCTATGACATCACCTACTCTTTGGCAAAGAAAGAGGAGAGGAAAAAGTGAAAGTTACATCGGTCGGAGCAGCGATGCTGCTATTAATTGTTGGAAATCTCATTGCGGTGCTTTCGGACTCTTTAATTAAAAGTGTCGGAAATGAAGTGCCTATTTTTCAATTTGTCTTTTTCCGACAAATATCAGCGGTGCTTTTCCTGCTGCCAGTCTACCTGCTAACAAAAAATGCGCCTTTTCTTGAAGGGTTTAAGTGGCATGCTGTTCGCGCTCACGTATGGTTACTTGGTGCAATATTCATGGTTTTGGCGATCTCATCTTTACCGCTCGCAACTGCGAACGCGATCTTTTACGCCGCGCCATTGATCATGTTGCCACTTGCAGCAATCTTTTTTGGAGAACAGTTGTCTAAGCAATCGGTCGCTGCAGCGATAATGGGCTTTGCCGGTGTATTGGTCATCATTCGTCCAGACCAAATCGATTGGGCAGCCATTTCAGCTTTAGTTGTTGCAATTACTTTAGCAATCAATAACTTGCTCATTCGAAAACTGCCAAAAAATCAGTCTGTGATGCAAACGTTATTGATGACAAACTTGGCAGGTATTCCAGTAGCCTTCTTGCTTGTTCTGATCGAAGCAGAACCTTGGGACTGGAGTGCTTTCCCTGTTGCTGCTGGCTCAAGTTTGTTCATCATGATTTATGCAGCAACATGTGTCATCGCTTACCGCTCGATCGATAGCAACAAAATTGCTAGCGCTGAATACAGTGGCTTAATTGGTGCCGTGTTTGTGGGATTGATTTGGTTTGGAGAAGTGCCAGATATATTTATGGCAATAGGAACCATTATGATTGTTGTGCCTCTGGTTTGGCTTTCTAAACGAGAGCGTCGCAAGAAAAAGTTGCAAGAGCAACAAGAAGCGCACGTTACTTAAAGTTGTGCTCTAGCCCAAAGACTAAAAAACCGAGCCGTAAGTGCTCGGTTTTTTATGTGGCTCTAATCGTTTTTTACGTAAGCGACTACGTGAGATAAAAACTGCCTTGCAAAGCGATCATTAAACCGGATGCGATATTCATGCTCGGCTTCCGACACTAGACGCCAGCCTTCAGCAAAGTATTCTTTGATATCATCAACCGCCTCTTCTTTATTTTTGATGTGTTTCGCGTTCCACTGATAAGTGCAAGAGACAACGATCAGCCCACCCACCTTGGTGGTTTTTTTTAGAGCATTGATCACGCTAAGTGGCGACTCACATTGATCAATCACATTTAAACATACGACTAAATCAAAGCGAGATTGGAGAGTATCAAGCTCAAAAGGCTGGTTAATTAGCGTCAAATCAACATGAGCACATTTCTGTACGATATCTCTATTCTCTACCTCTAAAGTGTTTAAGGTGTTCACATCGTGAAGGTAAGTAAGCTCGACGCGTTGTTCTTCTATTAATAGTTGCTTCAAGCCATCCATTAACCTATTTGAAGGCTCCACAAGCGTCGCTTCTCTAAGGTTAGGTAAGCGTTGCACTAACTCATAATAATTTCTTCCCAGCGCCGCCCCAACCTCAAGTAGGGAATACGGCTGAACGCTGCTTTCGATTACCGCCTGCGCAATAAAATCAGCAACTTGGGAGCAGTGAGGTGATGACAAAAAAGAAAGTGGGACTTGTTTTGAGCGACTGGTTATCATCTCAATCTGTTGATCCTCAATGAACTTGTCGAACCATTGCGCTTCGAAATAACCAGCCAAACCGTGCTCGGTCAGGTAAAAATCTTCCATGTTTTTTCCGTTCGTACTTTTAGAAAAGTGATTGTATCGAACACGGAAATTAACGGGTATTTCTGGCCGCACATTCCAATAGGAAAACAGATGAAAACGCCGCTTGTGTGAAAAAGCCCTTTCATCTCAAAGATAAAAGGGCTTGTTAATCGCTTCGGTTAAGTCGCTAACTATTGTGGTAGAACAACGTTACCATCTTGAATTGGGAACGTTTTTGTCGCTGGCTTGCTCGCCAAACGAACCGTCGTTGGTGCACCTGAAACTTCGTAAGTGACGTCGTAACCCACTACTTTATCAGATGTCGTATATTCTGTATGACACTGTTTTTTCGTCGTTGTTACTACATCACCTTTTTGCACATTCTCCTGGATCTTACGACCTGTCAGTGCACCAGCAATCGTACCAGCTGCAGTTGCAATCACTTTACCTGAGCCACCACCGATTTGGTTGCCCAGCGCTGCTCCAGCTGCTGCGCCACCAACCGTACCAATAATTTTATTGTCATCCGCAGGGGCAACTTGCTCGGTTACTACCACGTCTTTACATACTTGGTGCGGCTTTTTCACCGTTTCAGTCACCGCTTCAACCAAAGTAATGTTTGCTTGAGTTGGAGCTGGTGGCGTTTTGTCTTTACAGCCTGCTAGTACAGCAACAACTGCCGTTGCAATTGCGATAGATTTCATATTCATGATTTACATCCCAGTATGGTTTGCTTTGATGAGCGTTATGGTAAATCGCAAAAGGGAAATCACATCAGACGAAAACAAACCCTCTGTTATTAACAAGTAAAGAAACACTGTTTTATAAGAGGTACGTCAAGAAACACTCAGCAGAATGTCAACAGAGCTAAAACTGTATCACTACTGATTATGATTGGGCTGGACTAGTCTATGAGATTTATTTTTAAGCCAAGCTCAAAAATAGTTCGTCATCCGTTAAATACTTATGACGGTGGCTTAGATTACGCACGTGCATAAACATAAAATCAGGGAAACCAGGCGCTATAATGTTATTTGGTTCCCAGCATACACCGCCAACAAACACATATCGCCCCTGCTTGTCATCTTCGTGAAGGGGGTTATTAAGAGGAGAAGAAAACTCTGCTCGGCAACCTTCAACCACACAAACAATTTGTCCTTTAAAAAGGCCAATCACGCGCTTTACAAGATTTGCCTTGATACCACACTTCCATGCTTGGCGAGTGGCCATCTCATAGCCATATTTTCGGATCGCTTTCTTTTGCAAATGTACTACTAGGTTCATTTTGACTCCTGATTCAAGCAACTACGTGAAGCCCAAAGTCATAAAAGCAGATAGACGTCTATACCCGAGTGAGCTCATGGTACGTGGGAATAAACTACGTGATTAGACTGAGTTTAGTGTCGGATGAGATACACCGTCCACGATGCTGTAACGTATCGATTTACACCAATCAAAGGCAGATAACACATCAACTTTTGAGTGCTTTCCTGCGCTGTATCTGGTTACTTCTGTATATTACTATAACGAAATCACCCTCCACGTTTACCTATATAAATTTGTCGTAACGATAGAGGGTGCTTATCATGGAGAGAGGATAACGCCTACGCGTCGATGAGATAATTTTGACCTTCAGTTTCTAAACGATCGATCATTTTACGACACTCATTTAAATCAAGAGGTTGTTCAAAGCGGCGCTTGAGATTCATCAAAAAGAAGATATCTTCACACATGGCTTTCTCAGGTTCGTCACTGATTTTGGCGACCGGTGAACCATTGCACGTGACCATTTTTATCACGATAGAAAGTGGCTGGTAGGCTTCACCATCTTTATTGACATAATCACCCATATCATTGGCAAGAAAAGTACCGATACCAAAACTCACCTGAATACGTCCTTGGAAATACTCGCAAATATCTAACGCTTGTTCGAAGTTAAGTCCGTCGGTAAACACCAGTGTTTTTGTTAATGGGTCTATATTCAGCGACTGGTAGTGTGCAATCATTTTTTCACCCCAGCTATAAGGGCAACCACTATCGTGACGTACACCGAAGTACGCGTTACTTAGTTCTTCATCAAAGTCTTTAAGGAAAGCATCGATACCAATCGTATCGGTTAACGCAATACCTAGTGCACCATTAAACATTTTTTGCCAACGTTGCAACGCCACTTTTTGCGAATCTCGCACATTCACCAGAGCTTGGTGTCCCATAAACCATTCATGAGCAACCGTGCCGATAGGCGTCAAGTTTAGCTCTTTTGCTAAGTGATAGTTGCTTGTTCCTGTCAAACATTCCGGCACTTCCTGGCACAAATATTCCAGCATAGTGCGCTGAGCTTGAAAGGAAAAACGTCGACGCGTCGACATGTCAGAAAATTTAAAGTTAGTAATGTTACGACGTTTTAGTTCCGACTTTAGGTGTCGAACTTTCTCTTCTAAAACAGTGGTAAATTGCGCAACAGGGATATCTGACCAACGCTGACGGCTACGAACTTCAGACACGATACTCATGATGATCGTTTCGTACAAGATGGTATCTCGCCACAAACCGTTAATGGTAATTCTTAACTGGCTTGAGCCATCAGCCATGGCTTTATTATGGAAAGAGACATCACTTTGTGGGTTGAAACGGAAATGGCGCAGTGCATCAACAAAGTCAGGATTCAGGTAAGGCGCGACACGCTTAATATATTCAATTTCTTCTTGCGTAAATTGAATATCTTGCAGTTTAAGGACTTCGGCTTTTACCTCGGGCAAAAGCTCAGAGAGGTCTTCCTCACTGCGCACGATAAACTTATATGACACCATCGCATCAGGGTAAAGCGCTGTTACAGCGCTCATCATATTGACTTTGTAGACATCGAAATCCAAAGCGCTTTGAATGATGCGGGAAGAAAATAGTTTGGTGGTCATTAGGTGCCCTTCTACATGCCCTTCCTGGGTATATAACTTTTTGTTACTAACTAATTTGCGTAAACAATAAACACCCATCTATAGTTTGTCAACTTTTGTTACTAACCACTCATTTTTATAAGGTTTTTTTGTCTAGAATTCGAGCAAGCATTGTGAATAAGTCAGAGTCATCCGTAAATTTATGCTCAAACCGTATTACGAACACTACCAAAAACGTTTCTAACAACTCGTTACTTACCCATTGATTGACCACTTGTTATGCGCTAGATTATTTACAAATCAATATTAGGACCCAACCATGATCGTATCTGTCGACATTATTCCATTCAGGCTATCTGGCTGTGCCGATAAGGGATTGGAAGTGTTGTTGATTAAACGTTCAAATCCAAATCGGCCATACCATGGAGTCTGGGCACTACCGGGCGGATTTGTCTTTGATAAAGACTTAACCAGTGAAGGCGGACGCCCGGCCGATGAAAACTTTGAAGCGGCGCGTCGCCGAATTTGCCGTGAGAAAATCCATACCTACCCTCGCCATTTTAGCGAAGCGTTTATCGACGGTGATCCAAAACGCGATCCAGAAGACTGGAGCTTAAACATTACGCACTACGCCTTAGTTGATCGTAACAATGTAGAGCAAATAAATAATGCAGGTGTACCGGAATGCCAACTTAAATGGTTTTCGCTACAGGCTATTCTCAATGGAGAAGAGACTCTCGCATTTGATCATCAAAAAACCATTGAAAAAGCGTGGCAAAAGCTTCGTGCATCCATTGAATACACATCGGTTCTTTTGTTTGCATTAGACAAAGAGTTTTTGGTTGCGGACATCATTTCTGCTTATCAAGAGTTTGGTATTGATATCAGCCGAATGACGATTAAGCGCCGCTTGATAGATTCAGGCGTACTAAAACCCACTAATAAAGTCGCTTCAACCAACAAAGGCAAAGGTGGAAAACCCGCAATGGTATATACGCTGACTAGCGACGAAGTAACCTTTTTTCAAAACTGTTTGCGTGGATAAACGCAGACAATCAGACAGACAAGGAGTCTGCCATGACTGTTCGAGTAAACTATCAAACTACAGCAGTGATCGACGTTGATCCAGAGAAAGGCTTTAGTGAGTTATGTCCAGATGAACTGCCCGTTGCAGGTGCGTTGGAAATCGTACCGGAACTTTTGAACAATCATGCCAAAGGCCGATTAAAACTGGTCAGTCGTGACTTACACCCACCAAAAGCAAAGTGGGATGCAGAATCGCCATCCAATATGCTTGAGCCCGTTGGTTTACCGAATGTGGATATAAAGTGGAACCGTCACTGTGTGCTTGGCACAACAGGTTCTGAGCTGCTAGATGGCTTACCACCCGTGTTGGACTATGATTTTCAAGTTAATAAAGGTATGGATCCTGACGCACACCCTTACGGTATTTTTTTCCATGATATTGCCGACACCAAAACGACAGGCGCGCATGAATTTCTAAAGTTCAACGGGATTGATACCTTAGTTATCGGTGGCCTTGCCTTAGACTTTTGCGTGAAAAAATCCGTCATGCAAGCGCTGGAACTTGGCTACAATGTGGTAGTTAATCTTGCTTCAACTCGTGCGGTGCTGCCTGATAATGTAGAGAATGTGCTGACAGAGCTCAGAGATAATGGCGCATTATTTGTCGAAAAAGCGGACGACATCATCGTAGAAAAGTTCGCTTAGAAACGATAGTAACCGAGAAGGATTTCACCATGCATCAACATGAAAAATTGAATTACGTTGAATTTGGTTCCACTAATGTCAGTGCGACCAAACAATTTTTTGAGCGTGCTTTTGACTGGAGCTTTACCGATTATGGTCCAGAATATTCTGCATTTTCAGGACAAGGGTTGGATGGCGGATTCTTCAAATCTGAGTTTATAAACCAAACCGCAAATGGTGGCGCACTTTTAGTATTTTATAGCTCAGACATTCAGGCCACTCAGACAAAAGTAGAGCAGCATGGTGGAAAAATTATCCGCCCTATTTTCGAATTCCCCGGCGGCTGTCGATTCCACTTCACTGAACCGAGTGGAAATGAATTCGCAGTATGGTCAGAGAGCCATTAAGTGATCACAAATCAACAACACACCATCAACGTGAGCCCAAGCTAGCCAGATCCGGAACTGGCATTACATTTCTGGTTGACCTCATCCTTGGTTTAATTCACTGTTAGCGCAACAATTAATCGATGAGGCGCTAGACCTCGACCAAGGATGTCAAATGACTGCCGTCAGTTTTTTTCGCTTACTCTGCCTTGCTGCTATTTGGGGTGGCTCGTTTCTGTTTATGCGAGTCGCCGCCAACACATTCGGGCCGGCTTACTTAATCGAATTTCGAGTTACATTTGCCGCCGTCGCTTTGTTATTGATCGCCGTATATTTGAAGAAGAAACTCACGTTAACTGCGCATACTAAACACTTCTTTATTATTGGCTTATTCAATAGCGCAGTTCCATTTTTACTCTTTGCGTACGCAGCCCAGACACTGAATGCATCAACTTTAGCAATATTGAACTCAACCGCCCCAATATGGGGAGCACTAGTTGGCTTTGTTTGGTACCGCAGCCCACTCACAGCGAAATCTGTTCTCGGTATGCTAATAGGCATTGGAGGCGTTGCAGTCTTGGTCGGCTTAGATACTTCAACCATAGATGAAGAAGCCATGCTCCCTATTGCCGCCAGTTTGATGGCTTCTTTCAGCTATGGCATTGCTACCAACTACACTAAAAATGCGCCACAAGTACCAGCTTTTGACAATGCTCACGGCAGCATGTGGGCGGCGGTTATTTGGGTACTGCCGCTGCTACCATTCTTACCAATGCGTGCAGAACCAAGTCATTTCGAATGGAGCTCTGTTGTCACGCTCGGCGTTGTATGCACAGGGTTCGCTTATTTGCTCTATTTCCGCTTAGTTTCTGATATCGGCCCAGCGTCAGCACTGACTGTCACTTTTCTTGTTCCTGTTTTTGGTATCTTATGGGGCTACTTGGTGCTAGATGAGCCCGTCGGCTCTAACACCATCATAGGAACAATTCTAGTGCTTAGCGGCACTATGCTAGTCACCGGTTTCTCCCCAACAGCAATGCTCGCGAAGCGAAAACAAAGCGTTGCTTAATCAGCCTAATATAACTTCCACACCTCGCTTTTTGATTTGTTCAAGGTCGCTTTTCGGAGCGGCTTTGTCAGTCAGCAGCACTGATATTTCGTCAGTCTTACCAATTGATGAGGGATAAATTTGCCCAAATTTACTAGAATCCGTTAGAACAATATTGCGCCTTTTTTTCGCAATGATGGTTTCTGCGATCTCAGCACGCATCATGTCGCGGCTAGTAAAGCCAGTGTCTTGATGGAAGCCGTCAATACCCAAGAAGGCCGTGCTGAAATGAATGTTCTCAATACACAACTTAGTCAGCGGTCCGACCAAGCTCTCGCCTTGGTGCTGATACACGCCACCAAGCAAGATAATGTTGGCAGAAGTGTTACGGATGAGATGGGCGATATACGCCGATGGCGTAATGATGGTCACATCGCCGCGCTCAGCCAATGTCCGAGCCAACAACGCATTGGCACTGCCTCCTTCAATCAGCACTGTCTCATTCGGTGCGACCAAATCCGCAGCTTGGTTTGCGAGCGATTGTTTAATATCGAAACGTACTTCTAGGCGGGCATCAATGTCATCACTTTGCAACGCGGTAGCTGCGCCGTGAACGCGCTTTAGGTAGCCCTGTTGCTCCAGAAAGTTCAAATCCTGTCTGATGGTCACACCCGACACGCCAATGATGTCAGAAAGCTCTGTGACTTGAACGCGTTTACGGTCGTTCACTAATTGCAGGATTTCATTTTGTCTTGGGTTCACAGGTTCGCTCCTTATTGATGAGCTTACAGTATACTCACCTGATGTTTCATAAGAAAAGAACTTGAAAGTAAAAAGGAAAAAACGCGTGGTCTGATTAGCCAAGCTGTACCTTGCGAATATCGCTCCCATCAACAGATAATAGGGCAACGAAAATGGGATGGAAGAAGAGGGGTTAACTCCCTACATCCCAACAACGATAGAGACTAGGATAAAAGTAATGGAAGAAATTTACTTCGCAGGCGGCTGCCTTTGGGGCGTGCAAGAATTTATGCGCCACCTTCCGGGCGTAATCAACACAGAAGCCGGGCGAGCAAATGGCACAACGGATAACACTCAATCCGAATACGATGGCTACGCAGAGTGCGTGAAAACCCAGTTCGATGCTGAGCAAGTTTCGGTTGAAACTTTAATGGGGTATTTGTTTGAGATAATCGACCCTTACAGCGTTAACAAGCAAGGTGAAGACGTAGGTGAGAAGTACCGTACTGGTGTTTATAGCCAAAACGAACAGCATCTCACCATCGCGAAAGCGTTTATCGCAGCACGACCGGACGCCGACAAGATCGCCGTAGAAGTACTGCCACTCACAAATTATGTGCCAAGTGATGATGAGCACCAAGACAGACTCACAAACTTTCCGAATGATTACTGCCACATCCCATTAGATTTACTACATAAATACAGGGATAACTCGTAACCATTCGGTCAGCATCGCTTTAAAAGGCAAGATGCATATCAGTTTAAATCGATGCCTTCCACTAATGACAATGTCATTTCTGCCGCCGATATTTCCTTACAACCCGACGAGTTTTGTCCGCACCACAACGGTGTGAATTCATCTCGGTTTTGCTTTTCCATAAGCGCTCTTAGTTGAGCCATTTCAATGGAGGCGTATGGGAATTTCGGCGCAAACTCACTGATGTAGCCTAGCTCCGACATCGCGCGATTCACAATGCCTCTCGCTGGTCGGCCCGAGAAAACATTGGTCACTGCGGTATGTTGCGCGCGTTCACTGGCAATGGCATATCGATGTAAAGACGATGTTTTCGCCTCATCACACAACAAATAGACGCTGCCAACTTGAACGGCACTCGCTCCTAATCTCAACGCGGCTTCCACCCCACTTCTATCAGCGATTCCGCCTGCAGCAATAACGGGCAAATTCACCCGTTTGGCGATTTGTGGTAATAACGCCATCAAACTTAATTGAGTAGTTAAATCATCCGATAAGAACATACCTCGGTGTCCACCAGCCTCCAAGCCTTGGGCGATAATACCGTCAACGCCTTTTGCTTCTAGCCAAAGTGCTTCGTCCACCGTGGTCGCTGACGAAAGGATCTTCCCTCCCCACCCTCTAATTCGAGCTAACAGATCATCGTCTGGCAAACCAAAGTGGAAACTGATCACTGGCGGTGCAAATGGTTCAATCGCGTCAGCAATATCATAATTGAAAGGCATCCTTGTCGGAGCGTTTGGCTGAGCCTGAACGGTTGCATCAACCTCGGAAAAATACGGTTGCAGCGTTTTTTGCCACTTTTCGTGCTTGTTGGCGTCATACTCCGGCATTTCATGGCAAAAGAAATTGAGGTTAAACGGTCGGTTAGTTGCCTGCTTGATAAGTTGAAGTTCTTTTACGATGGCGTCTTTGTTCAGCATTCCACAAGGTAACGAGCCAAGCCCGCCAACATTACTGACGGCGATGGTCATTTGGCTGTCTTGCACACCGGCCATTGGCGCTTGAATAATCGGTAACTCTGTTCCCAAAAGTGTATTAAATACCTTGTTTATCATGATCTTTCCTTGAAAACTTAACCTTTACCTGTGATGGATCTGCGCCATCGTTATCCAGACTAGACTTTCACATGATTAAACACTTATAAAGTTAAAGTGATGCATTTGTGCGCTATGCACTTTTGATAGAAATGACAAAGGGAGCCTATGGCTCCCTTAATATGCTGAATAACAAGAATCAAAGTGACTATCGTACGACATCTGATTCAAGCTCTAGCTCTGCTACAGACAGCATGGCAAACTCTTCCTCGGCGGTTGCTGCCACCAGTTTGTTGCGGCTGTATAACCCATAATAAACACCACCGATAAGAAACAATCCCATTGTCATGAAAAAGGCTGAGGGATCAAAAGCATAAACACCTGTCATTGCGATCAAAGAAAGCACCAGAGAAATACTCGAAGTAATTATCCCACCAGGCGTTTTATATGGACGAGTTAATTCCGGCTGTTTAATTCGCAATAAAATATGGCTCAAGGACATTAATGCGTACGATACAGTCGCACCGACAACAGCCATCGCCAAGATTAAGTCCCCCTCACCCGTAAGTGAAACCAAGAACCCAAAAACGCCCGGAACCAAAAGCGCACGAGAAGGCACTTTTTTGTCACTGGTTAATGACAAAGTTTGCGGTAAATAACCCGCGCGGGAAAGCGCAAACACCAAGCGACTGTAACCATAAATGATTGAAAAGAAAGAAGCGATAAGGCCAGCCAATCCAAGTAAGTTCACGGCCATTGCTACCGTTGAATTGCCCGTAAGCTTTAGGGCGTCAACTAATGGCACCGCGCTATCGCCTATGACCTTTGAGCCAACCGCACCAGCCAAAAGGACGACTACGAGAGTTGCGGTTAGCAATAAAAACAGCATCGCACCAATGATGCCTTTGGGAACATCTTTTGCCGGATTTTTTGCCTCCTCTGCCGCTAAAGGCACACCTTCAACCGCAAGAAACAACCACATTGCAAATGGCAACGCAGCCCATACGCCATACCACCCAAACGGCAAGATTTCTGTTGCCTGAGCCGTCGCCGGAGCAATATCGAATAAGTTATTAACATCAAAGTGACCAATAAGCACAGCAGCAGTAATGAGAATAGCTAGCACAGCCAAACCGCTGATGACCATCATCACTTTGAGAGCTTCGCCAACACCTGCCATATGAATAGCGATAAAGACGGCGTAGAAAAGTGCGTAAACAACAGGGCCATCGATACCAACCAATTCATTCACGGCTGAGCCAATAAAAATCACTATCGCAGCAGGCGCGAGCGCATATTCAATCAAAACTGATAAGCCAGTGAAAAAGCCGCCTGTCGGCCCCATCGCCTGTCTTGCGAAGCTGTAACCACCACCCGCAGCAGGAATAGCCGCAGACATTTCAGCTAAAGACAATACTAGCGTGAAATACATTACTGCCATCGCGATAGCAGCAATAAGAAAGCCTCCCCATCCTGCTTGAGCGATGCCAAAGTTCCAACCGGCGAAGTCACCAGATATAACATACGAGACACCTAAGCCAGCAAGTAAAATCCAACCTGCGGTGCCTCTTTTTAGCTGCCTTTTGGCCAAGTACTCCTGATGTTTAGACATAGTAAATCCTTCTACTTTGATGAAATTAAAAAGTTGTCGCTGTGTTTATCTTCAACGCTTGCGCCACTTGGCTCGTTGATATCTGAGCGATCTTTCAGATTCACTCCTGACAGTTGTAATTTTCGAGCTTCCTTGAGCAAGTAAAATGCGCGTTCACAGGCATCGTCATAGTTGAGCCCCTGAGGGCGCACATTGGAAATGCAGTTTCTTTGGGAATCTTTAGAGCCTCGTTTAGCCCCCCAAGTGAGATACATACCCATGCTATCCGGAGAAGTTAGACCGGGTCTCTCTCCAATTAAAACCAGCACGGCCTTGGCGTTAAAACATTCACCAACATCATCCCCTACCGCTACTCTTCCTTGCTTTACGATTGTGATAGGTGCGAATTTCCATTGATGTTCATCACCAGCGCTTAAAAGAGAAATCAATCGAGTAACAACAGGCACGGCATGGTTTTGAATTGCGACGGAAGAAAGTCCATCAGCAATAACAATCGCAAGATCAATGTCAGTGTTATGCTCATTTGCTATCGAGTTGAGCGTTTGCCAAGAAGATTCATCAAGCAGCCTTCCTAAATCGGGCCTTTGCAGGTACATAAGCCGGTCACTCACTTGACTGCTAACTATGACAGGAGGTTCTAAGGTATTTTCAAGAATCGAGTAAGAGTCCGATAAACCAGCAACGAGAGAGTCAACATTCAAACTGCAATGCACTGCATCCATAGCTTGGGCGTGATCCAGCTGAAATGAGAGTAACTCGTTGGTTGGTACACTGTTCCCGCTGCGACCCAGAGCGATCCGAGCAGAGGTGAAGTCGCGTAACTTGCCCCAAGGGTTATGTGTGACAACTTCAGACTCATCTTGTGGGGACTGAGCAATGGTGATTACTTTACCCATGAGAATACCCCTTATTCACTTGGTTAATTGCTCCCGAAAACGAGCGAGAGATTTGCTCACTTAACCGAACGTCTTGCACGCTCTCGAAAATCTGCATCTCCATTAACCATTGTTCAAACTCTGGTGCTGGCTTCAAACCGAGTACTTTTCTTGCGTAAAGGGCATCGTGAAATGAGGTAGTTTGATAGTTGAGCATGATGTCATCAGACCCTGGAATACCCATGATGAACGAGCACTCGGCCACACCTAATAGTGTCAGCAAGTTATCCATGTCATTCTGATCGGCATAGGCATGATTGGTGTAACAGATATCGCAACCCATAGGTAAACCAAGCAACTTCCCACAGAAATGATCTTCAAGCCCAGCACGAATGATCTGTTTGCCATCAAACAGATACTCAGGGCCAATAAACCCAACAACTGTATTAACCAACAAAGGATCGAACTGTTTCGCGACAGCATAAGCACGGGCTTCACAAGTCTGTTGATCGACCCCATGAAATGCATTCGCAGACAGCGCGGTACCTTGTCCGGTTTCAAAATACATCACATTGTTTCCTACGCTACCTCGATTCAAAGACAACGCGGCTTCATGGGCCTCTTTCAAAATCGACAAGTCGATTCCGAAGGTATCATTCGTCCCTTGCGTGCCACCTATCGACTGAAAAACGAGATCGACTGGTGCACCCATTTCAATGGCTTCGATCGTGTTCGTTACATGAGTTAACACACAAGACTGAGTCGGTATTTGATAGTGTTGAATCACCTCATCCATTAAGTTCATTAACTTGATAGCTTGAGGCACATTATCTGTTGCCGGATTGATACCGATAACCGCGTCACCATTTCCGTACATCAGACCATCAAAAATGGTCGCTGCGATACCGTTGAGAGAATCAGTGGGATGATTCGGCTGTAAGCGAGTAGACAGGCGACTCGGCAAACCAATCGTATTCCGAAAAGCCGTGACAACTTGGCATTTTTTAGCAACGAGAATCAAATCCTGGTTGCGCATAATCTTACTGACTGCGGCCACCATTTCTGGTGTTAAACCTTGACGAATTTTAGCCAACGTTTCACCATCGGCTTCTTCACTCAGCAGCCAATTTCGAAAATCTCCGACCGTCAAGTGCTCAATCGGCTTAAAGGCTTCAAGGTCATGCGTATCGATAATTAGACGAGTGATATCGTCGCTTTCGTATGGAATAACCGCCTCGTTAAGAAACGTTTTAAGTGGTAACTCAGACAGCGCCATTTGTGCGACTACACGTTCTGCCGCTGACTGAACACAAACCCCGGCTAACGCATCGCCTGAGCGCTCCGGTGTCGCTTTCGCCATCAAGTCAGCTAATGACTTAAAGGTATAGACTTTACTTCCTTGTTGCCGACGATAAGTTGCCGTCATTGCTCTTCCTCTTCACTATTTGGTTCGCTTTTTGCTGAACTATCAATAAGCTTTAAGAAAGTATTGCCAAATGTGTTCCGTAGCGTTATCAAAAACTGGCAACATTTATAAACCAATAATAAACAATGAGTTATGTAAATACTGCTCCAACATGACTCACAAAAAAGGAATGAGCATCACAAGGATGAGTAACCAAATACCCCAAACTGCACCAATGCTGTGCATCCATCACACTAAGGATGCAAACCAACAAGCTGCGAGTCTGATAAACTGGCAACAGGAATATGACCAACTCAGCGATGGTCGATTTTTAGGTCAAATTCGAGAACGACGATTTCCCAATTTCCATGTGTTTCGTGAAGACAGTAACCGCTCGCTAAGACAGCAATGCAGGGTTGAAGAGGGAGGTATTTGGTTGGGTTTGAGTGCGGAAAATAAGCCGCTACACCTAAATCACAGTCAGTTTAATTCAAGCCAACTTTTGCTTAGGCAAGGTGGCGCTGATTTTGAGTTAATGACACCGGAGCAGTTTTCTATCTATGGAATAGTGCTCGACAAAAACTTCGTTCACATCATAGAAAATCAACTTGAGCTTGGGAGTATCCAAAACAACACATTACACTTAACGGGTTTGACGGAAAAACACATTCAACAACTTAAATACTACTTAGGCACGTTACTTGGTTCCGCCGAGCCAAGATGGTCTGAAACCACACATCAAGCAATCTTAAAAGATATTGTGCTGGAGTTGTTCTCACTCAGTTCACTGCACACGAGCCATCCGATATCAATCTCTCATCGTCAACACGTGATGCACCGTATAAAACAACAGCTACAGGATCTAGACTACCGTACACCGATAACCGTCAGTGAACTGTGTGACGCAGTACACGTCAGTCGTCGCACACTACAGTACACCTTTGAACATTGCTGTAATACTTCCCCAAAGCAGTTCATACATCGAATGCGCCTGAATCAAGTACGTAGAGTGCTACAAAGCCCTGAAGATAATCGAACAATTGCAGAAATTGCTTTTGACTTTGGTTTTTTCCATCTCGGGCAGTTCAGTCAAAGCTACAAGCGGCTATTTGGTGAGACGCCAACTGAAACGAGAAAATGGGAGTCCAGCAAATAAAATGACAGGCAGTATATTCTTTCAGATCCTGCGTTGGGGCCATGTTATGCAGTCGCAATGATTTGCTGAAACTTAGCATGAAGCTCTTCAAGTGCCGCTTCAACATCCGGTTCTGCACGGCTCAAGTGCGAGATTAACGTCATAAAATAGCAGTCAAAAATCAGCGGTATTTTTCCCTCAAGGACGGAGCTTCCGTTTACAGATTGAAACAAAGCTTGGTTAAACGACTGATAATAATCCAAATCCCAAATCACTTCTTTCAACAAAGCTCGGCTCAGCTCAACGTTCGCAAAATAGTAGCGATAGTATTTCTCCGTCAGCGCCAAACCAATGTCGATATCGGTTTTACCTTCCACACTGACTAGCGTTTCTTGGCTGATCTGTTGCAGTTGCGCCAGCATCCCTTCGCGCAAAATCGACAGTTTAGTCGGGAAATGGCTAAACACTGTACCATCGGCTACTCCTGCTTCTCTCGCTATCTGCCTTGTGGTCGTCATGTCATAGCCATTTTGAGCAAAAGATGCCCATGCGGCTTTTAGAATTTTATCTCTGGTTTGTTGTCGCTTCGTCATTGATGTGTCTGCTTAATGAGCCTGAAAGGATCATACCTTGCGTGGTTGAGATTGACAAATTGAGCGCGCTCATTTATAAAATTGAGCATGCTCATTTTATATAAAAACAAAAGGAATCGCTCATGTACGTATTAAACAAACTAGGCCAAGGATTGATTTTCTTCCCGACCATCTTCTGCTTTTCGTATATTTTAAGACCGATATTAATGGTCATCCTTATTCCAGGAGGACTCGCACTTTTGGCGTTAATCGGTGGCGCAGAAGTCAGAGCGGAACTCAAAGCCATGCTGCTTGAGGAGTTTTTTGGCGTTAGCCCATCGCACACCACCTCGAAAAAGGCGTGAGTGCGCTACAAACGTTGGCAAGGCTAAGTAAAAAAGAAAACGCGCAGATATCGAGATCTCAATACCTGCGCGTAGATGCGGTGAAAATAAGACTGGCTTTAGTCAGTATTCATGTTCTGGCCAATTCGCCATAAAACGCCACTAGGGTCAAACAAACAACATTCGCGCATGCCCCAAGGTTGCTCGACTAGCTCTGTCAAACGCGAACCAAATTCCTCATGACCCACTTTGGATAAGTGCTGATGCCAACTTTCTGCGTCTTCTACGAGCAAGTGCATCATGAAGTTATTGCCGTGTTCTGGCTCATAAAAATTCTGTAAAAGAAACGCGCAGCTACCTTGAGAGAAGTATGCTACATCACCGAAGTCCGACGCCATTTCAAAGCCAATCGCCTCATAAAAGCGTTTTGATAGCGCGTAATCTTTCGCCGGAACAAATGATTTGATTTCAACAATATTGAGGTTTTCCATTTCCAATTTCCTAAGCCTTTTTCCATAAAACTGACTGACGTAATCTCGCTCTATGCCTTCTATTCGCCTTGCGTGATCTGCTGTGATGACAGTGGCACACACTCTGCCATTTGCGTTTGTAACCACGTGATAAATTTATGTTCGAGTTCTGTACGCTTTTTATCTTGACTCAATAAAACGTAATTGCAACTTGATGGAGAAAACCCAAATGGTGCGACCAAATTACCACGCTTAATATCGTCCATGACAAAAGGATACGATCCCATTGCGACGCCTAAGCCATCCACTGCGGCTTGTATGCAAAAATAAAAATGCGCGAATGATTGCTGAGTGTTGCCGTTGAAAGTTTCACAACGTGTTGATTGCTGCCAATCCGCCCAAGCATTCGGTCTGGTTTGGCTATTCAACAATCGAGCTGCTTTCAAATTGTCTTTAATGGATTGCCAATACTCAGGAGAAAATACCGGCCCCACCCACTCTTCCACAAGAATGGTTTTGTCGTAATCGTGATGCTGCGCAAAATCGTCTCGACGAATCGCCATCGAAAGCCCAGTTGATCCTAATGTTACCGGGCCACCAGCCGTCGACAAACGAACATCAGCACGGTGTTCATCATTAAACGCGGCCAACCTTGGCATCAACCAGCGCATGGTTAATGTCGGTTCACAAGACACTTCAAGATGCTGATGCTTCTCTTGAATAAGCGTATTCACGCCTGTTTCTAGCGTTTGGAATGCCGTTTCTGTGTATGTCTTGAGTAATTCGCCTTCTGCCGTCAACACGACTTTCCTGCCCTCTTTGAAGAACAAAGGTTGAGACAGATATTGCTCAAGTTGCTTGATCTGCTTACTCACGGCTCCGTGGGTAATGTTCAGTTTGTCAGCCGCTTCAGTGTAGCTTGAAGAACTCGCCGCAACGTGGAAGACATAAAAAGATTTCAGGTGACGCATCTGTGAGTTTTTCTCACCAATATGGGAATGTTTTTCGATTATAGTCAGTAATAAAGACGCCTACAATTTCGCTACATCCCAGACTTCATCATTCAAACAGGAAATCGATATGGAATTTGTAACTCTTGCGTTATTAGGTGTGCTTATTGTCATTAGCCCTGGCGCAGACTTTGTTTTGGTATTAAGAAATAGCTTAAATCAAGGACGAAAAGCAGGCGTATACAGTGCGATTGGTATCAGCATGGCGATCAGCATCCACATCGCTTACTCCATGCTGGGGATCAGTTACTTAATTTCACAAAATGAATGGTTGTTTAATCTCGTGCGCTATCTTGGGGCCGCTTATCTTGTCTACCTTGGGATTAAAGGAATATTCTCCTCGCAGCCTGCGTCAAACTCAGAAACCATTCAACAGAGCGAGTATTCAATGTGGCGATTTTTCATGCAGGGATTTCTGTGTAATTTACTCAATCCCAAGACGATGCTGTTTTTTCTGAGTATTTTTAGCCAAGTGATTTCTCCCGACTCTAGTCAGCAACACATCGCCTTTTTTTACGGGATTTATATGATTGCGCTGCATGGTATTTGGTTTTCTATCGTTGCTGTTTTATTCACGTCATCCCAGCTACAAGCTTTCTTGTTGAAGATTAAGCATCGACTCAATCAAGCATGTGGGGCGGGATTGATCATTTTCGGCGCGATGCTGGGCTTAAAGGTGTAGTACGCTTGCGGTCCGATTACCCCAATTCAAATTGATCATTGAACAAGTGGCAGTAATCAAATAAAAATCTACACTATCAATACTTTAAATTAGAAAAAGACAGCCAACGTACGCTGGCTGTTTCGATACAGTTAATGGATGACCCGAGCGTCCCCTTTAAATAACTGAGACAGATCGATAGTGAATATCGTCACTATCGGACGTTTAGGCAGAGCATTTTCGATCGAAAACTCTGGCCCAGCTGGAACGAGGGGGAAGTGAATAGCAGTCGGCCACGTTGACGAAGCTTCATTACCGCCCGGCTCAGATATTGAGAAAGAAAACGCAGGTAAACGGGTCATAACACTTACCTCAAATGACTGATTAGCGGGCTCAAGCGAGCCCGCTTAGGTTTTGCAATGTTATTGTTATTTTAACGCTTACTTAATCACTAACGGTTGATGACGTTAGATATCAAGTTCTTTGTCTTCAACGTGGTTGGTGATCATCGCTTCAGTGGTGATCATCAAGCCAGCAACAGACGCTGCGAATTGAAGCGCTGAACGTGTTACCTTCGCAGGGTCCAAGATGCCCATTTCGATCATGTTGCCGTATTCACCTGTTGCAGCGTTGTAACCGTAATCGGAATCACCAGCTTTGACAGCGTTCGCCACAACAGAAGCTTCGTCACCTGCGTTAGTTGCGATTTGACGAAGAGGCTCTTCCATTGCACGTAGCGCAACTCGGATACCCACGTTTTGGTCATCATTGTCGCCTTTTAGATCCGCCAATTCTTTCGCGATCTTAGTTAGAGCTACACCACCACCAGCAACAATACCTTCTTCAACCGCTGCGCGAGTAGCGTGTAGCGCATCGTCCACGCGATCTTTCTTCTCTTTCATCTCAACTTCGGTTGCAGCGCCGATCTTGATCACCGCTACGCCGCCAGATAGCTTCGCAACACGTTGTTGAAGCTTATCTTTGTCGTATTGAGAAGTGGTTGTTTCGATTTGTTTTTCAATCGAAGCCACACGATCAGCAATCGCGCTTGCTTCTGCTGCGCCACCCACAATGGTTGTTGTGTCTTTGGTAATGGTCACTTTCTTCGCACTACCTAGTTGCTCTAACGTTGCTTTTTCGAGCTCTAGGCCGATTTCTTCAGAGATGACCGTACCAGCAGTTAGTACCGCAATGTCTTCCATCATCGCTTTACGGTTGTCACCAAAGCCAGGCGCTTTCACCGCGGTCGCACGCACGATGCCGCGCATGTTGTTCACAACCAATGTCGCTAACGCTTCACCTTCGATGTCTTCAGCAATGATCAATAGCGAGCGAGAAGATTTCGCTACTTCTTCTAGTACAGGCAATAGCTCGCGGATGCTGCTGACTTTTTTGTCCACCAATAAGATGTATGGGTTGTCTAGCTCGACGCTGCCATTTTCTTGGTTAGTGATGAAGTATGGCGACAAGTAACCGCGGTCAAATTGCATACCTTCAACCACAGACAATTCGTTGTTTAGACCTTGGCCTTCTTCAACCGTAATCACGCCATTGCGACCCACTTTCTCCATCGCTTCTGCAATGATTTCACCGATCGCGCGATCGCTGTTTGCAGAAATGCTACCCACTTGGGTGATAGATTCTTTGTCGCTGCATGGCTTAGACATTTCACGTAGTTTCTCAACCGCCGCTTCAGTGGCCTTGTCGATACCACGTTTTAGGTCCATTGGGTTCATGCCAGAGGCTACCGCTTTAAGACCTTCATTGATGAAAGATTGCGCCAGTACGGTAGCGGTCGTTGTACCGTCCCCCGCTTCATCATTCGCTTTGGACGCCACTTGTTTCACCATTTGTGCGCCCATGTTTTCGAACTTATCTTTCAGTTCGATTTCTTTCGCTACAGACACGCCATCTTTGGTGATGGTTGGCGCGCCGTAAGATTTATCAAGCACAACGTTGCGGCCTTTCGGGCCTAGTGTCACTTTTACTGCGTCCGCCAGTAAGTTCACACCTTTCAGCATTTTTTGACGTGCGTCATTAGCAAATAATACGTCTTTTGCAGCCATGGTTATCTCCTCAAAAAACTACTACAAAAATAATTACTCAACGATTGCTAACACATCAGATTCGGACAGAATTAAGTATTCTGCGCCGTCAATTTTCTCGGTTTTCACGCCGTAACCGTCATTGAAAATGATTTGGTCGCCCACTTTGACTTCCATCGCAGCGCGTTCGCCATTTTCAAGACGTTTACCTAAACCAACAGCAATGACTTTCCCGCGGTTTGATTTTTTCACCGACTGAGAAGTTAAAACGATTCCCCCTTCAGATTTATTTTCCACCTCTTGTCTTTCAACAATTAGCTTGTCATTTAAAGGACGAATTTTCATTTTTAAGTGCCTCCTACTTGGAACCAAAAATAAAAGACAAAATAAACATCAAGATGGATTTGCGAGTCGACAGCTCGCTTTCGATGAAAATAATAAGGTCGAAAAATGAGAGTTCAAGAGGTGAATTTGATAAAAAATTTTTATTAAATTAAATAAAATTTTCTATCGAATTATCGTATTCACAACCACTTAGCATCTCTTTATGATGGAAAATGTGCTCAATCAAATCTAGAGTGGTTACGTACTCTTAAAAAGGATAATCAAACAATGAAAAAGGCCGTATCTCTATTTCTTGCAACGTTATGCGTGGGCTTCCTCTCACCCAACGTGTCGGCTTCTGAACGCGCTGAACAAGGGTGGCAATTGATTGACAAGGGCGCGATGATTGTCGATGTGCGCACGCCGCAAGAATTTTCTGAAGGGCATTTGGATAATGCCGTCAACTTCCCTTTATCTGAACTTGATAAACATTTTCAAGACGTCGATAAAGATCAAGCTATCGTGTTGTACTGTCGCAGTGGTAACCGCTCTGGCAAAGCGTATCAATACTTAAAATCGCAAGGCTTTACGAATCTGCACAATGCAGGTGGCTTTGAAGAACTACAAGACGCCAAATAGTCGTCTCCGTTCTAATATACAAAGTAAAAGCACAGAGCGTGTCGCAAGCGTATTGTAACGCGCTCTGTTTCTAAATACTTATCTACAACAACTCTATTTTGGCCCTGCATCAAATTGAGTCAGGTTATCCGATATCTCGAGCCACGGCGCTTTCGACGCGACAAAAATATGGAAATCAGGCTTGTGAGAAGGTGTGTCATCCAAGATACCAAGGCGAATATTGACGATCCCATTGTTCTTTTTCGAATACAGGCTCGATCCGCAGTGGCGACAAAAGCATAGCATGGTATTTTCGCTTTTCTGATAAGTTTGAATATCTTCTTTCCCTTGGATAATAAGCAGTTTATCCAACGCAATACCACCGGCAGATGAATAGTCAGAACCTGTGAACTTGCGGCATTCAGAGCAATGGCAATTTCCCATGTACTTAAATTCATCTGCCACTTCCAACTTTACCTTGCCGCACAGACATGAGCCTTTTAGTACTTCCATTTGAATTCCTTTTTGTTATGAATCTAATTGAATTAGATGGCTACCTCGACACCATGCCATTGCAATACGAAAAATTAAAGACAGGCAATACAGGTTTTCAAAAATGAAACGAAAATGTAAAACATTCCATTCAGAGGGAGGTGCGCTGACACGTGAAAAATCGAGCTATTTTAGATACAAAAACACCAAGCAATAACGCTTGGTGTTTACCTCACAGAATGTCGCCTCAGAAAAGGCGCTTTCCGCTGTGCTTAAAAAATGCAGTGTTTAGTAAAGCTGGTCGCTTCGTTTGCAGTCCAGTCACCTTTCGGCTTATCTTTCAGGTTTTCACACCATTGCTCGCTGCCGACACCATCTTGCAGAACACAATGCTTTGCAAAGTCTACCGCGTTGTCTGCTGTCCATTCTGTTTTTGGCTTATCGCGCATGTCGTTACACCAGCCTTCAGTGCCCACTTCATCACTACAAGCGGTCAAAGCAGAAGCCGCCAACATCAGCATGACTAGTTTTTTCATAAATTTAAGGTTCCAGTTGCAAACAATAGTAAAATTAAACTCAATCTCTTCAACACGTGCCCATTCAAGTGTCTGAATAAAGGCGTCACTAGCTGAAGTGACTTTTGTATCAACTATAACGAAATTATCAGTCTACGTGTTAAGACATCGAAAAATTATTGAGCGACTCTGTGTAAAGCGCGCCATTCTAAAAGCTATAGGCAGCGCGCTTTCGTTAGCTCACCAACCTTAGAAGAGCCAGTACCAAAGCACGCTAAACGCAGCTCTAATGCCATTTGTTCAAAGTGTTCGACGACAGACTGCGTGCTGATCGTCGCAGCTTTTAATACCGCACCAGCTTGCCCAATGAGATTAGCACCCAAATGAATGGCTTTCGCCGCTTCAAGTCCGTTATGAACACCTCCCGAGGCGATCAACGGTAATGTAGGATGCAGTGCGCGGATTTGAGCCAAACATGTTGCTGTAGGGACACCCCAATCGCGGAAAAGCTCGGCTGCACGCTGCATTTTCGGATTGTCTTGGCAATACCCTTCAACCGCACTCCAGCTTGTACCACCCGCGCCCGCAACGTCAATTGCATCCACACCAGCATCAATTAATCGCTGCGCAATGTGTCCGCTAATACCAAAACCGACTTCTTTGATAATGATAGGAACCTTCACGCGAGATTTAAGCATCTCAATTGCCTGGAAAACACCAACCCAATTGTGGTCGCCATTTTTCTGAAACGCTTCCTGCATTGGATTAACGTGCACAAACAAGGCATCTGCTTGAATCGCCTCTACCGCACGTTGCGCATTATCGAGTTTACCTTTATCGAGCAATTGAGCGGCTCCAAGATTGGAATACAACGGTACTTCTTTCGCCAACTCACGAATGGTTTTACCCAAGCCCGAATGCTGACTTTCTTCTAAGCTAATCCGTTGCGAGCCGACGCCCATGGCAATACCTAATTCACTTGCGGCTTCAGCCAAACGACAATTGATCGTTTCTGCGTCTTTTGCTCCGCCAGTCATCGAGCTAATCAAAAACGGTAGCGCTAATTGATGACCAAGAAACTCTGTCGATAAATCGATCGCGTGAAAGTCACATTCTGGCAGCGCACAGTGTTCAAACTCGACAGACTCAAAACCCGCCGTTTTATGCTTCATGCTCATATCATGATGTAAAACAGCATCTAGGTGTAAATCTTTTCGGTTAGTTTGCGGAGCCATAATGTCACCCTAAAGTAAAACAGTCGCGCAGTATTGCGATCCTTATCAGTAACGTCAATGCGAATTTTGTGAATTTGCCGGATTACTTTTCCGAAACGAGTAATGAATCTCGACTGCCCCTGACATTATAAGAAAAGAAACTCGATTTCCGTTTTAAACAAGCCGGCAAGTTTCTCTTCAAATTGAGATAATCAGCGTACGATACCCATGATGCAAATGGATCACATTGCTCTGTAGTTTACTTTACGCTGTCCGACAGAATTAGCGACACAACAGTGCTTGTCGTCGTTGGTTCAAACTGTTCGGGATCATCACAGAATTGAATTTTTCCTTTTTCTTCTACATGGAACAGCGGTACAACTGAACTACCTTTGTGATGCGCTAAATAATCTTGATACGTGAAGTTATCGCTCAATTTCGTGTGTTTAACCTCTGCACCACGACTTAACATACTGGCTAGCTGGGTATAGCTTACATTGCCGCCCATCAGCAATTTACCATGGTACTCCTGAGCCACGGAGTGCTTCTCGCTGCCATTGCTGTTGGTTTTCACTTTTTGTAAGCAGTGAACTTTATCTTCCCCGAACTCGTCGACGAATTGCATGCAAGCCATAATGTTGAAATGCTGATCGGGCGTTAATGCAACCACTTGACCTATTCCTATCAAGTTCAAGTTGTCGTCCGCGTGACTAGAAATAGGGTTGCCGTAATAGTAATCCAGTCCCAACATACGAACCTGACTGATGTACTCCCAGTTTGAGTCAGTCATTAATACGCGACGGTCATAACGCGACAACGCCTGCCCTATTTCTCTTGCTACTCGGTTAGCACCAATCAACAAGAAGCCGCGTGGTGCTGGCTCTGCGACGCCCAACGTCAGCGCTACAGGACGTGCCGTCGCACTTTGTAACACGACCGTTCCTATAATCACCATGAAGGTCATAGGGACCAGTAAAATCGCTTCATCAATGCCGTATTCAGTCAATTTGATCGCGAAAAGAGACGAAATCGAAGCAGCAACAATACCGCGCGGTGCAACCCAAGACAAAAACAGCTTATCTTTAAGACGCAAGTTGCTGCGGAAGGTTGAAAGAAAAATCGATAACGGACGCGACACTAACTGCATAAATACAAACAACAATAACGCACCGCTACCTAGCGCAGCAAAATCATCCAGACTGATTCGAGCCGCAAGGAAGATGAACAATCCGGTGATCAGTAAAATGGTTAAATGCTCTTTAAAGTGCAGAATTTGCTGAATATTGATGTCTTTAGCGTTTGCGAGCCACATACCCATTACGGTGACGGTTAGTAACCCAGCTTCAGACTCAATGTGGTTAGAGACCGAAAATACACCTAGAACCACCATCAAAACCGCAAATGGCTGCAAATATTCCGGTAGCCAAGAGCGACGCATGATCGTCGCAACTGCATAGCCTGAGGCCGCACCTAGCATGACACCGACAGCAATGATCGTCCCAAACACTTCGACGCTATTTATCGCGCTGTGAGATACGATAAACTCGTAAACCATCACAACAAAAAGCGCACCGAGCGGGTCAATCAAAATCCCTTCCCATCGCAAAATGTTAGCAAGCGTACTGTTAGGTCTTACGGTTCGTAGAAGTGGCACGATGACCGTCGGCCCTGTTACTACGGTTAAGCTGCCGAACAACATGGCAAGCTCCCAAGTAAAGCCGAGGAAATAGTGTGTTGCGATACTGGTTGCCGCCCACGAAATGATCGCCCCGATGGAAACAATGCTCCATACCGAACCACTCACGCCACGAATTTCTT
>NZ_JAWPOJ010000268.1:0-1238 GCF_033344235.1 Vibrio sp. Vb1554
AGCGAGTACTTCCCACAAATGGTTCACAAACCTGACGTAGCAACACGCAAATACTTCCGTGGTGAATGCGATTACCTACCACTTAAAGAGGCCGTTGGTCGCGTAGCCGCTGAGGGTGCACTTCCTTACCCTCCAGGCATCATCTGTGTGATCACTGGTGAAATCTGGACCCCACACGTGGTGGATTACTTCCTATCTCTAGAAGAAGGCATCAACCGCTTCCCAGGCTTCGCGCCAGAAATTCAAGGTGTGTACCTTGAAGATGTTAACGGTCGCACTACCGCACATTGTTATGTCCTAAAAGATTAATCTACCCGTTCGCACCACGCTCCGGCGTCGGTGCGAACCGCTTATTCGTGGAGAATAATTTATGAGTAATGAAACTAAAAAAATGTCGGTGGTGCAGTTAACCATTCTGACATTCATCAACATGGCTGGCTCCGGCATCATCATGCTGCCAAGTAAACTGGCGCAAGTGGGCACCATTTCTGTGTTGTCTTGGCTGATCACTGCGGCGGGCTCTTTGGCGTTGGCTTACGTGTTCGCAAAATGTGGTCGCTTTAGTAAACGTGACGGCGGTATGAACGGTTACGCGTCTTATGCATTCGGTAAATCGGGTGCATTTATGGCGGGCTGGACTTACGGTTTGTCGCTCCTTATTGCGAACATTGCGATCGCGATTACTTGTGTGGGTTACGGCTCCGCATTCTTTGAAGTGACCCTATCTCCGGTCGAAACCTGTTTGTACACCATCGCCATTCTTTGGATTTGTACTTTCGCTAACTTCGGTGGTGCGAAAATCACAGGTCAAATTGGTACATTCACCGTGTGGGGCGTAATCCTACCAGTGTGTTCATTGGGTATTGTTGGTTGGTTCTGGTTTAACCCAACCATGTACATTGAAGCTTGGAACCCACACAGCTTGCCATTTGGTGAAGCAGTGAGTGCTTCTATTGCGATGACTCTATGGGCATTCCTTGGTCTTGAATCAGCTTGTGCGAACTCTGAAGCGGTAGAAAACCCAGAGAAGAACGTACCAATCGCAGTACTGGGCGGTACACTAATCGCGGCTGTGGTTTACATTGTATCGACAAACATCTGTTCTGGTATCGTTGCAAACTCTGAGCTTGCTGCATCTACAGCACCATTCTCAACCGTATGGACAGTGATGCTAGGTTCAGCCGCTGGTAAAGTGGTTGCGGGTATGGCGGTATTGGCTTGTGCGGGCGCTCTATTGG
>NZ_JAWPOJ010000269.1:0-1233 GCF_033344235.1 Vibrio sp. Vb1554
CGCAACATGCAGTATCGCGCTTCTTTCTTTCCTTGTGTGGGCACACCACATGTTCACGACAGGCATGCCCGTGTTTGCAGAACTGTTCTTTATGTACTGCACCATGTTGATTGCGGTACCGACCGGAGTAAAAGTGTTTAACTGGGTCGCAACCATGTGGCGTGGCGCACTGACCTTTGAAACGCCAATGTTGTTTGCGATTGCGTTTATTGTTCTGTTCACTATCGGTGGTTTCTCGGGTTTGATGCTTGCTATCGTGCCGGCGGATTTCCAATACCACGATACCTATTTTGTGGTGGCACATTTCCATTATGTCTTGGTGTCTGGCGCGGTCTTCTCAATCATGGCGGCGTCGTATTATTGGTTACCGAAATGGACGGGGAATATGTACGACCACAAGTTGAGTTTGTGGCATTTTTGGTGCTCAGTCATTTCCGTCAATGTCCTTTTCTTCCCGATGCATTTTTTAGGTTTGGCGGGCATGCCGCGAAGAATCCCTGATTACGCGATTCAATTTGCGGATGTGAACCAAATCGTATCTATCGGCGGCTTTGCCTTTGGTTTGTCGCAACTGATTTTCTTGTGGGTCGTGATCAAGTGCATTCGTGGCGGAGAGAAAGCGTCGGCCAAACCTTGGGAGCGTGCAGCAGGATTAGAGTGGAATGTGCCAAGCCCTGCGCCTCATCACACCTTTAGTACGCCGCCTAAAGTGGATTAACGGAACGAGAGGCGAAGAACATGGCAGAAAAATCATCCCACAAAAAGCTCACGATAAAGTTAGTGCTGGCCACTTTTGCCATGTTCGGGTTCGGTTTTGCGCTCGTGCCGCTCTATGACGTGATGTGTGATGCGTTAGGCATCAACGGTAAAACCAGTGATGTTGCAGCGATTCAACCTACGGGGATGCAACCCGATTTGAGCCGGACGATTCGTGTGGAGTTTATGGCACACGTCAACCCAGATATGCCGTGGGAGTTTAAGCCGAAAGTCATTTCGATGAATGTTCATCCAGGTGAGGTCGTGCAAACTGAATACTTGGCATTTAACGAAAGTGGACAAAGGCTGGTGGGGCAGGCGGTGCCTTCCGTTTCTCCCGGCAACGGTGCAGCTTACTTCAACAAAATAGAGTGCTTTTGTTTTACGCAACAGCCGCTGGATGGAAAGCAGCACGCTCAGATGCCATTGATTTTCTATATTGAGCCCGATTTGCCGGACTCAATACATACATTAACG
>NZ_JAWPOJ010000270.1:0-1232 GCF_033344235.1 Vibrio sp. Vb1554
GGACATGCAAGGCGGTGGGCAGCTTACGGTTGACCAAGCGATTAGCAAAGTGTTGTTGAATAAGCTTACGCTGAAATCAAGCTTTGAAGGTGATGCTTTGCCACAATCACCAATGAAAGTTGATATGGTCTCTGACCTTTCATTTGACCTAAATAAAAGCCACCTTAGCTTTATTCTAGAGAAGTTAACCGCAAACGCGATTGCATTGGATGGTAAAGCCGATGTGACATTAGGAGACATTCCAAAAATACGTTTTGCCCTTCATAGCCCTAATATCGATTTAGATGAATTCTTAGGCTTGGATAAACAAGCACCACCAAGCGAAATGCCAGCCTCTGGTGGTAAGAGTGCATCCGCGGGGCCTGAAGTTGAGCCGGATCTTTCAGCACTGAAAACGCTGGATGTCAAAGGTGATATCACCATCGATAAGTTCGAAGCGGCTAACGCGAAAATGGAAGCGGTACAAGCGAGCTTCACTGTCAATCGTGGTGTGTTTGACCTCACATCATTTAGCTCGAAGTTGTACCAAGGCACAATTTCAGCAACAGCAAGACTAGATGCACGTAAGACGCCAGCGACTTACAGCGTGAAAAAATCAATCAAAGGTGTGAAAGTTCAACCGCTACTGATTGATGTTGCTAACAACGACAAGCTAGAAGGTACGGGTAACATCGACGTGAATGTCCAAGGTAGCAGTTTGACGCCGACAGGTATCAAACAGAACCTTGCTGGTACGGTAGTGATTAACTTTGCTGATGGTGCGGTAAATGGCATCAACGTTGCTCAATTGATTCGTGAAAACTACGCGCGATTCAAAGGGCAAAAAGTTGAAAGTACCAACGAAGTGAAGAAAACAGACTTCAGTGCGATGACCGCGACGTTGAAACTAAACAAAGGTGTGGTATCAACGGACAACTTGCATGCTCAGTCACCATTACTACGTGTGCGTGGTAAAGGCAGTGCAAACTACATCAATGAGACGGTCGACTTTACTATCAGTACTTCAATTGTGGGTACGCTAGAAGGCCAAGGTGGTAAAAACATCGATGAGCTGAAGGACATCACGATTCCAATCAATGTGTCTGGTAAGTGGGCGGACCCTAAATTCAAACTCGTATTCGATGATGTTCTTAAACAGAAAGCTCAGAAAGAAATTGACCGTGGCGTAGAGAAGCTAACGGACAAAATTAAAGATGAGAAAACCAAAGAAGCGGTCGATGGTCTGTTGAAGA
>NZ_JAWPOJ010000271.1:0-1229 GCF_033344235.1 Vibrio sp. Vb1554
ACGGCTTATTTTGTTGACGAGCAGCCCAAGCCGTGACGGGTTCAAAGTCGCTGATGATTAAATCATAAGGCGCCAGGTTGAGTTGGTTCACTTCTTTGAAAAAATGAATCAAATTGTTGTTCAAGGCCGTTTTGGCGTAATTGACCGAGCCTTTTTCCGTCACAAACGTAAAACCGCGACGAGTCTGATAATCGCCAAACGCTTCCATTGAAAAGTATTTCTCCGGTGCTCGTCCAGAAAAAAGAAAGTCGACCTGCACATCGTGCGATTCAAATGCCTTGCTCATTGCACGTGCACGTGCGATATGGCCATTTCCCGTACCTTGAACACCGTATAGAATTTTCATTCATTAGCCTCCTACGATCGCAATAGCTAGAGCACCACACGCACTTCCCAACAGCGCCCCGATGATGACGTCAGTAAAGAAATGGACACCGAGCAAAATACGCGCCGTACCAATTAAGCTCGCCCAAAAGAATGCGGCATAACCGAGTTCTGGGTAGTAATGGTTGATAAGTGTTGCCATAACAAACGCAGCAGCAGTATGTCCAGACGGTAAACTATAGCGATCAGAAGGGGTGATAAAAGCAGGTAACAAAGCGCTCTGTTCTTCAGGACGGCGGCGTTTAAAGCTGTTTTTTAGCGTCCAGTAAATGGGTAGCTCGACGGCAAATGCCAGCAATCCGGCTAACATAAACCAAGATCCGTGTTCTTTATCTAAATACCAAGCTAACAGCCCTAAGACGACGTAGAGATGCCCATCTCCACTGTGCGAAACGCCTTTACTGATGTTGGCAACTTGTTGGTTAAAACGGTGCTGAAGACATACGCTAGAGAATGCTAAATCAAACTTAGCGATGGTTGCTATTGGCTGTGTGATTGTCTCAATGGTTCGCATGTGACCCTCCCTTACTTTGACAACGCCTTTGTGTGCAAAGTAGGAGGTTTAGGTGACAGCTACATGACGGGAAGTTGGACAATTAGTGACAAAAGTAGAATGGACGGAATAGCGCACATTGATGTGCCCAACCATACCGTTAAACACATCAATAAAAGCAATAAGAATTACGAAGGGTTAGCTGGTGAGGCTGACGGCGTATCGATATACCAAACTTTGCGTTTTTTGCGGCATGCGCGTAGTGACCCCGTGGTCACATCACCGTCTTTAGTTAACTCATAGCTCAGCGCTCGACAAGTGAAGCTGCCCAGCAGCTCGTGTCGGGCACTCG
>NZ_JAWPOJ010000272.1:0-1228 GCF_033344235.1 Vibrio sp. Vb1554
CATTGGACCGATTTGAGTTAATTACTTATCACTTTGAAGAAGTCGATGGTTCGAATTTATTGGTGTTTGACGTTAACGAAAAAGCTTGGGGGCCAAACTACCTTAACTTCCGTTTCTTCCTCGAAGATGACTTTGATACCGACAGCCAATACGGCATAGGGATGTCGACTAACTTTACCAACTTAAACTCTCACGGTGCTGAAATGGCACTCAACGTTGAGATGGGCACAGATAAGCTCATTGAGGCGGAGCTGTATTCTCCGGTCCTGTCGAGCCAAGAGTTTTTTGTTGCTGGTAAGGTGGCGTACAGCAGTGAAGGGCGAAACTTGCCGGTCAGTGATGATGACTCGAGTTTAAGTTCGGTGAACGATTTTTTGCCAGTGTCTTATACCGAGGTTGTTTCCGAGATAGCGATTGGTATTCAGCCTACGTTGTGGCAAGAGTTGAGATTGGGCGGTCGATACTCTTCGGGTAGCATTGAGTTATCGACATTGGCGTCTGTAGGCAATTTAGATTTTGAGCGAAGAGGCTTGTTTGCCAATTACCGCTTAGACACCCTCGATGATTTTGCTTTTCCTACGCGAGGTTTGTTGGTCGACCTAGAATATTTGGTTTCTCACGATACCAGCCCTGAAGAGATAGGTCAGTCCAAGCCTAAAGATATTGTGGAAGATACAGTGTATGAAATTGACGCTCGATTTAAGGGGGCAATGAGCTATCAGCGTCATACTTTAGTCGGACAAGCAGAATATAGCTTTGTGCAAAGTAAAAACTCGTCGATAACGCTGGACCCTCGTGAGTTAGGGGGCTTTTTGCATTTGTCAGGCATACCGAGAAACAGCTTGATTGGGCAAAACTTATTCTTCAGCAGTTTGGTATATCGCTACAAATGGTTCGACAATGATTTTGGATTGTTTGAAGCGCCAGTTTATGTAGGCGCGTCGCTAGAACATGGCGGTACATGGTCAGACAACGATCTGAAATTGAATGAAGCACCATTGTATAACGCCGCATCAATTTTCTTTGGTGTGGACTCGCCAATTGGACCTATTATGTTGGCATACGGTCGTACGGAGCAGGATATGGAAGCTGTGTATTTGATCGTAGGAACGTCGTTTAAATAATTGGGCTGTAGAAAGCAAAACCTTGGCATATTTGGTCAAAATTAGCAGGACTTTAGTCGTAAGTTGCTATGTTGGTCAAAATGATAAGATTTTAATTTAAGGTT
>NZ_JAWPOJ010000273.1:0-1227 GCF_033344235.1 Vibrio sp. Vb1554
AATCGCGTGGTACGGAGACATACAGAAGCGCTGGCTCGCCCGTTGGCGACCGTGGATTTATAGCCTCTCGATTGCGGTGTACTGTACCTCGTGGACCTTCTACGGCACGGTCGGACAGGCGAGCAGCAATCCTTGGTCTTTCTTGCCCATCTATATCGCGCCGATTTTGGTGTTTACCATCGGATGGCGGGTTCTGGCTCGACTCATTCTGATCGCGAAGCGCGAACACATCACTTCCATCGCTGATTTTATTGGTGCCCGTTACGGAAAATCGCAAGGTTTGGCGGTGGTCGTCACATTGATTGCGGTGGCGGGGATTTTACCTTATATCGCCTTGCAGCTGCGTGGCATCACCATGGGGTTGGAGATCATCGCCCCGGAATTGGCGACCGATTTTGGTTATCAGAATGACAGCGTGTCTTGGTTTGTCGTGGTGGCACTGGCCATTTTTACCATGTTGTTTGGTACTCGCCATATTGATAACACCGAGCATCACCGTGGGATGATGATGGCGATAGCGTTCGAATCCATCATCAAATTGCTGGCGTTTTTGGTGGTGGGGATTTTCATTGTCTGGCTGGCGATGAGTACTGAAAACTTGAGCCTGATTGAAGTGGCTTCTGAAACCTACCAGTCGCCAAACATTCCAACCTTATTGATTCATACTGTGCTGACCATGTTGGCAATTGTCTGTTTGCCGCGCCAGTTTCACACCATGGTGGTGGAAAATGAACGTGCGCAAGACTTGCATGTCGCGCGTTGGTTGTTCCCGCTGTATCTGATTTTGATGGGCGTATTTGTGTTGCCAATCGCGTGGGTCGGGCAAGGGTTATTGAGCGGAACATCTGCCGATACTTACGTGATCAGTGTGCCGATGGCGGTGGGGGCAAGCGAGATTGCGTTACTGGCGTTTTTGGGCGGTACTTCGGCGGCGAGCGGTATGGTGATTGTTTCAACCATTGCTTTGGCGATCATGGTATCGAACGACTTAGTGATGCCGCTGATATTACGCCGAATGCGCTTGGCGCAGCGCAACCATCACCACTTTTCTGAGCTTTTGTTGCGTATTCGCCGCGCTCTAATTCTGATTTTGTTGATTGGTGCATGGGGATTTTATCAGGCCTTAGATAGTATCCACTCACTCTCTGCGATAGGTTTTCTCTCGTTTGCAGCCATTACCCAGTTTGCTCCTGCATTGATTGGCGGTATGTATTGGCGTCAGGGTAA
>NZ_JAWPOJ010000274.1:0-1226 GCF_033344235.1 Vibrio sp. Vb1554
ATAACCCCTTCTTGTTCAAGACGTTTTAAGCGCCTCGCACATGGTGAAGCAGAGAGCCCTACTTGGTCAGCAAGCTCCGTTGTCGTTAATGTGGCGTCTTTCTGTATGAGATGAAGTAACTGCCTATCAATTTTGTCCATGCCAACTCCCTTTGCCAAAAATTACTAAATTGAATTAATTGAACGCAGTTTAACACCAATACTGAAACAAAGTACGTCACATTTTGCCAACATGATGCGTCAGTTTCGTTCAATAATTACAGCGAACTTTACACATGGACGCGACAACGATGATTTTGGGATACGCTGCAATTTTAGTGACCGTACTGCTTTGGTCTGGTTTTTTCATTTCGCTCAAAGGTGGGGCAATTTCGGCACTGCAACCTGCTGATATTGCTTTGGTGCGCTTTCTCGTTCCTAGCCTAATCTTGTTGCCTTTTGTAATGAAACATAAAGCCGCCCTAAAAGCCGTTCCCAACAAATACCTTACTGGTATTGTCTTGGGTAGCGGTTTACCTTATTTACTTGTAGCGGGCACTGCCATGCATTTCGCTCCCGTCGCGCATGGTAGCGCCTTAATACCTGGCACGTTGCCTTTGTTTGTTTCTGCCATTGCAGTCTTGTTCTATCAACAATCGCTGAGTCATCACCGCATTATTGGTCTTTCCACCGTACTGCTGGGTATTTTTGTGTTTCTGCTATCTAATATCGGGGAGGAATACAACTGGTCTCAACTTCAAGGGCACGCGATGTTTTTAGTTGGCAGCTTGATGTGGGCGGTTTTTACTATCAGTGCACGCGTAGCCAACCTCAACGCTTATGTATGCGCGGGTTTTGTCGCCATTGTCTCGTTACTTATGCTTATCATCGCAGTCGGGTTCGGTTGGATAGACAGTTATTTAGCGGTAACGCCTATCTCGAGTTGGCCTTGGGAGGAGCTGTTTAGCCATGCAATGCTACAAGGTGTCGGCGCAGGGCTTATCGCATCGTTTACGTTTATCTATGCCATAAAAATCATTGGCGCTGAAGCCAGCGCCGCATTTGGATCTCTCACTCCCGTTGTCGCAACGTTGCTTGCCGTTCCAATCTTTGGCGAACAACCGGATTCGCTAACTTGGATCGCGTTAATTCTGGTGACTTGCGGTAGCGTGGTCGCCAGCCAAATCTTTATGAAGCATGAACTTACTCAAACTTATCGCCCACCACTTCACAGATAGCGATTAATTG
>NZ_JAWPOJ010000275.1:0-1226 GCF_033344235.1 Vibrio sp. Vb1554
AAAATTAGTGAAGCGTGACGTGTTTTTCACTCATCGCATTAACTTGTGATTTTAGTAGCTCAGACGCAGGATCGTCGGGACATTGGTCAATAAAGTACTGAAAGTCAGATACCGCGACCTGATGACACTCAAGCTGTTGGAAGATAAAACCGCGATCACGAATCTCGTATGGGTCATCTGGCACAAAGGTCAACGCCAGATTAGTACAGCGCAGCGCCAGTGTGTAACGCTCTTCTCTCAGCATCGCGCTTTTAATCAACGCCAACCAGCGACCAATCACTGTCGGATTATCCGCTTCGTCAAAATGTTCCGGTTTAAGCTGCGCTAACGGCCCTTCTTGACCGATTAACCAAGCTTGAAGGATTTTCTCACCAACATACTCCCCGTTGAACGGGTTAATGTAGTCTGGTGTTTTGTGCATCCAATCCACTTTAATTAGGAACTGAGTTGGGAATGTCACACCTTTCATAGGGAAGCCAAGGCGATTGCCTAAGTACAATAAAATTGCACCTAAGCTAACCGGAGTACCTTTTTTACGCTCTAGTACTTTATCGATAAAGCTGTTGTCAGAGATAAAGTACTCTTGGTCGTCACCTTTGAAGCCCCACTCATGGAAAACCAGACGTAGGAAAGAGTCGAAACGCTGCTCTTCATCTGTTTCATAGATAAGCGTTGCTTCTGCTTCTTGGTACAGACGCTCTAGCTCTTGCTTAGCCCAATGGACGTTGGTTTCTGGATTAACGGATTTATTGAGCTCTAACGCTCCTTCCACCAGCGCCATGTTGTCAAAATCTTCGTCAAAAAACTCAAGCATGACGATTACCCAAATAAAGTTGGACTCTTAGACACGGCGATGTTAGCCGCCATGACCAACCAACCGAGTGCGCCAAAGAAACCAAAAATTTGCAGCAATTTATTTTTAGCTAATTTCAGAGCGAAGAAGCCCAGAGCAATGTACGCCAACACACACGTGATCTTGTTGGTTAGCCAAGGTGCTGAGTCTGTAAATGGAATGAAGCCAGTAACAAAGATCAAAGCAACACCTGACAACAACAACGCGGTATCAACAATGTGTGGAAAAACTTTCAGAAAACGATGGTTGCGCTTTGGAGAGTTCATCATCATTAACGCGAATCGAATCGACAACAATGTGGCACTCAGTGCGATGGTGACAAGGTGAATATGTTTTAGAGCTACGTACATTTTTCTTCTCTTTTAATAAATTA
>NZ_JAWPOJ010000276.1:0-1225 GCF_033344235.1 Vibrio sp. Vb1554
CTAGTGACTTTACACCGCCTGCAAAATAGCTATTTTCCTTAATATTCATTATTGGTTTCCTTATCAAAAGTCCGCTCTTTTTTACCCTGTTTTTTTCTGCGACTCAAGCCTTTAAAGCACAGAGATTCTACCGAATTGAGAACTCAGTTAATCAGCACAGAATTTGGCTAACGCAACAGGAAAGAATAATTCGAAATTTGCAGCCCATTCTTAATCACTAAGGAGTCAATCATTAACGACAAATCAATCAGTAATAGTGTATCCGATTGTAAAAGTGGACATTAGATCATAGTTTCTGGGTCGCAACGGCGAGATTGTTTGTTTTTAGTGCGGAAGGTTTCCACCATATTAAAAAAGGACGATAAGAGTACTCATGGCCATACCCGCTCGCAGGAAAAGGAAACAAGATAAAGAACCGCAACTTTCATTTTGGGCTCGACACCAGCTTAAGATGGTTAAAAGTGCGTTCGTTATTTTTGTCTGCAGTTTGGTGGCTTTTTTCGCTTATCAGCTCCACGTCTCCTATCAAGATTACATCAACCCCGAACACGTCTATGGTGAGTGGATCGAAATTGGTGCTCCACCTTATCAAACCGAACGCCTTATTTTTACATCCGATGGGGTGTATCGAAATCATCGTTTGATCACGACGGAATTTGCGTTTGATGGCAAAGTCATCACCTTAAATACCGGATTAGGTGAAACCGCGTATCAACTTTCTGGCTCTCATCTGTCACCACAAATACGCCGAATTGAACCTCGAATCCCAGATCAGCGATTCATTCGAAAGGGATTTGAGCATACTGTTCAAGGCTCAGAAGTGGGCGCAGCATCAAAACGACGAGCCGCACTGAGTGAACATTTCAGTCGCGACTAGCACGTTTTTTACCACTATTTTACCGTCCTAAGGCACTTCTACGCGATGAAATAAAACCTTAATAAACAATCAAATAAGATATTCGTCGCATTTATACCCACCAAAATTGAGTAAACAATTAATTTAATTCCTGCCAAATATTTATAAATTATTGACTCAGTCTTACATTTTCCGTGTAACAGAGTGTGGGTTTTATTTAAGTTCTCTCATGTGACTCGAAAACCGTTTTAATTTTTTTTGACGAAAAAAAACTCTCTGAAATGCTGAGTGTGATGCTTTTGCACGTGGTGTAAATCTGATCATCTTATCTGGTGCAAGAGCAGCTTATGTTCACGAAAGAACATGAAT
>NZ_JAWPOJ010000277.1:0-1225 GCF_033344235.1 Vibrio sp. Vb1554
CGTAGATGACGAAAGAATCCATGAAGTGAGCATACTGACCTGCATAAAGCAGGCAATGTATCCAAGTCATGTCTGAATGCTGGTGTAAACACAGCTGATGGAGAGATGGCTTGGGGCCAAATAGCAGTAGTGAGTCCTCTGTGAATATTCCAGTCAATACCATAGAACAGTCGCTTCTCCGACAGCTACCGGGTTGTTGGGGGTGCAAAGATAAAGATTCGGTATTCCGTTATGTGAATCAGGAATACGCCGAATTATTGGGCCATGCCTCACCAGAAGAGTGCATTGGTAAAACTGACTTCGAGATGTCGAGCCCAACCACTGAATGCGCGCAAGAATTTCAACGCCAAGATAAACATGTGATCGAAACGGGCGAATCGTTGAAGATCCTTGATATTCATCCTTACCCTGACGGGCGTTGGCGCGCACATATTTTCACGAAAACCCCTTGGCGAGATGAACAAGGCAACATCCTCGGCACCATTTTTTATGGCCGAGAGTTAACCGACACCGCCGTGATTGAAGTGGGCTACTGGGTGTGTCGAGCCATCGGTACAGACATAAACCATCAATCCATTTTCCGCTTTTCGAATCTGAATCCGAAACCAGAAAAGCTCACATGCCGCGAGCAAGAAACGCTATTTTTACTGCTTTACGGCAAAAAACCTCAGTTTATTTCTCAAGTGATGGGCATCTCCACAAAAACGGTAGAAGGGCACGTCGCACGTCTAAGAAACAAGTTTGAAGCGAATAGTAAGAACGAGCTGATCGATAAAGCAATGGAAGCAGGCTACGGCTCTGTTGTACCCAAAACGCTGCTTAAACATCAGCTTTCTGTTGTTTTGAATGGAGAGCGCTAACGCCACGCCGCTTTATCTTTATAAACACAAACACCGCCTAAATGGCGGTGTTTTGTTAGGCGTTAAGTAAGATGCCCTATGGCGCGAGACGGTCGATATCCCATTCACCATCGTGTTGAGAGAATAGGAAACGGTCATGCAGACGATGCTCACCGCCTTGCCAAAACTCAATGCTTTGCGGTTTAACTCTAAAGCCGCCCCAAAATGTTGGCATTGGAATTTCACCTTTGGCAAATTTCTGTTTGAGCTCAAGGAACTTACCTTCCAGCACTCCACGAGCAGAAATACGGCTACTTTGCTTACTCGCAATGGCCGCCAACTGGCTATCTTTAGGGCGAGAAGTAAAATACTTCATGTTTTCCATC
>NZ_JAWPOJ010000027.1:0-54595 GCF_033344235.1 Vibrio sp. Vb1554
CCATAGCGTTTTGGACCCACCTGATTTCCATGCCGAACTCAGAAGTGAAACGAAATAGCGCCGATGGTAGTGTGGGGTTTCCCCATGTGAGAGTAGGACATCGCCAGGCTTTAGTTTTATTTTCACTTTTTCGAAAAGTGAAGACAAAAGCGGACGCTTGCTTATTAAAGCGAGTGATACCACTGCGGAGTGGTAGTTCAGTTGGTTAGAATACCGGCCTGTCACGCCGGGGGTCGCGGGTTCGAGTCCCGTCCACTCCGCCACTTATTTGAGCGTCGTCTCAATAAACACGAATTACAGGGGTGTAGCTCCAATTGGCAGAGCAGCGGATTCCAAATCCGCGTGTTGGGAGTTCGAATCTCTCCACCCCTGCCATACTTTAAAGCCTCAGCAGTAATGCTGGGGCTTTTTTGCATCTGAAGAAAAGAGAAGCTGACTAGTTGGAAGAGTTGTCGATTCCTCTGATACCAAAGTATCGGGGGGATTGAAAGCTCATATCTCCGGGATATTGGTCCACTTCACCTATCCCCCCATATTCATAAGCTCTGGCTTAGGTCAGGGTCTCTTTTATTCCTAACGTATAGTTTCGATGTCAGGTGTATGTTTATCCAACGAATATGGCATACCTTTGCTTCAGATAGTTTTATTTTCTAGTAATGTAATTACTAAATGTTGATGTATCGCTTTGCTCTTTCTGTTTTACCTTCGAATTTCATAACACTTTTTCTTCGTTATCGAGCACATCTGATTCACAATCTATTGAAAGGTCAGTGGTTACATTGGCTTGGATGATTACTGACTTGGTTCCTGTTATCATCATGCATTAATGCTAATAATTAGGAAGTAAGTTTATGCCACATTTTCGATTCCGTGCTGTAGAGCCACAAGCTGTTCAGGCATTATCAAAACCTCTTACGGATGAACTTCAGCCTCTAATGGACTGTCCGCGTGAGGATTTTACTTTTGAGTATATCTACACTACGTTTTTCAATGAGGGTGAGGTGAGTGCTGCATATCCTTTTGTCGAAGTGCTTTGGTTCGACCGTGGCCAGGAAGTGCAAGATGAAGTTGCCAAGCTTATTACGCAACAAGTGCGCGGTATCGCTGGTGCCGATATTGATGTTGCGGTTATCTTTTCCGCCTTATCTCCTAAAGCTTATTACGATAATGGCGAACACTACTAAAGGTTAAAGGCTATGAGGCTGAGTTTCATTGTAACTTTGGGTTTATGTTTCTCAGCTTCAGTATGTTCTACTCCTTGGGAGTCTGCGGTTAATCCTACCCGAAACTCTTCCTCCTCTATTGGTAGTTATGCTAACGGTTGTTTAGATGGTGCATTACCCTTGCCTCTCGATGGCGTTGGTTATCAAGTCTTACGTAGTAAAACGAAGCGCTACTATGGGCACCCTAAAACGATAGAGTTTATTGAAAATCTGGCGCTTAAAGCTCATCAAAATCTCAACACCACTCTGCTAATTGGTGATTTGTCTTTACCTAGAGGTGGAAGGTTCTCCTCTGGTCATTCTAGTCATCAAACCGGGTTAGATATCGATATCTGGTTAAGACTTGCTGACCAACCGCTTTCTTATAACGAATTACAACTTCCTAAACCCATGAGTGTGGTGGATTTAAAAGGTTATTCCATACTTAATCATCGCTGGGAAGAACGGCACTTTAAGCTAATTCGGTACGCTTCAAAAAGTAAGGATGTTGCACGAATTTTTGTACATCCTGTTATTAAGGAGCAACTTTGCTTGCAAGAAAACGGCAAAGATCGTTCTTGGTTACGTAAAGTACGTCCATGGTGGGGGCATCATTACCACTTTCACGTCAGGTTATCTTGTCCTGATTCGAGCGACTATTGTGTTGATCAAGCACCACCTCCAGTAGGTGATGGTTGCGGTGCTGAGCTTGCAAGTTGGGCCCCAAAAGCAAAACCTACTGATACCCCTCAACGGGTAAAAACAACCTCTAAGCCCAAACGAAAAAAAGTCGTTCCACCTCAATGCTTGCCGCTTATCAATCCTAATTAGTGTTACTCTTCAGGTTTATCTGTACTTGGTGATCTCTTTTATGAAACTGGAGAAACATCATACTTTTGTCTACATTGAATAGTACCAATACAAAAACTAACCCAATCAGTTTTGGGGACATATTATAGAAATCTAAATTAAACAAAGAGTTGTAGTATGGGTAAGTTGTAACTTCTCTGTTTAGAAAAAGATCTTTCGTCACGATACTCTGGTTTCTTAGCAATATGTCTGTCAGTTGGCTAAAAAGCGATAACAACGCAGACAAGTGTGTAAGGCAGGGATATACCCTTTTCCTGTTAGAAGAGTAAATCAAGGACAAAACCATGACTATGATTTGTGCAAAAGAATTTGCAGAGTGGTTAAGACACAGATTTAGCAGTGATACTAAAGGAGTCTCTTTGACTCGAGAGGATGTGAATCACCTGACTGGGCGTCAACGCCTTGATCCGGGTTTTGTTAATGATGTGCATTATGAGCTGATGCAATATGGAATGGCTTTCGTTACTGATACGAGCCGAGAAAACTTTTATTTAATACCTGTTTCTCAAGCGGAAAATTGGCGTGAGAGACTAGAGTATCATTTTGAAAAAGAGCTGTTCTGCAATATTATCCCTATTGAAAAATCAGGTTGAGAAAAGGTTCAACTTTGATGTCAAAGTTGAACCTAATTGCTCTTATGCTAACCCTTGAATAATCACGAATTTTTCAAGCAACTGCTCTTCAGTTTCGACATGGTTCGGATCAGTGATTATGCATTTTGTAATTGGACACACTGACTGACAGGTCGGCTTTTCGTAATGCCCCTTACACTCTGTACATAGCGCTGGATCAATTTCGAAAATGCTCTCTCCCATACTGATTGCCCCATTGGGGCATTCGGGATCACACATGTCGCAGTTGATGCATTTGTCAGTAATGAGCAAGGCCATGATTACTTACCAGTCGGGTTACGGGTGTCCTGCCCTGAGTTCAAGTTACGCATCAATAGACCGTATTCTAAATCTAGATCTGCTGGTACTGGAATGAAGACGAAGTGACCATTCCCTTTGGCATCCTCAATAGACTCTGACTTACGGTTTTCCATCGCTTCTAGCGTGAAAACAACATTACCTTTTGGCGTCATTAGCTCAAGACTATCACCGACAAGGAATTTGTTTTTCACTTCTACTTCAGCCATATCGCCACGACGTTTACCAGTGAACTCACCAACAAACTGTTGAGCATCAGAGACTGAGTAACCGTAATCGTAGTTTTGGTAAGTATCGTGTGTATGACGGCGTAGGAAGCCTTCAGTGTAGCCACGGTGAGCTAGGCTTTCTAGTGTACCCATTAGGCTTTCATCGAATGGTCGACCTGCTACAGCATCATCAATCGCTTTACGATAAACTTGAGCGGTACGTGCGCAGTAGTAGAACGATTTAGTACGACCTTCAATTTTCAATGAGTGAACACCCATCTTAGTTAAGCGTTCAACGTGCTGAACCGCTCGTAGGTCTTTAGAGTTCATGATGTAAGTACCATGCTCATCTTCGTAAGCCGCCATTTTTTCTTCTGGACGGTGCGCTTCAGAAAGCAGAACGACTTCATCTGTTGGTTTGCCGCGACCAATTGTGGTTTCAGGGCGCTCGTCTTGTACTTCGACAGGCTGTGCTTCAGTCGGGTCGAATTTCTCTACGATATCACCAGCGTCGTTTTCTTTACCCTCTTCAACTTTGTATTCCCAGCGGCATGCGTTAGTGCAAGTGCCTTGGTTAGGGTCACGTTTGTTGATATAGCCAGAAAGTAGGCAACGACCTGAGTAAGCCATGCATAATGCACCGTGAACGAATACTTCAAGCTCAGTTTCAGGGCAATGCTCACGAATTTCTTCGATTTCTTCTAGAGACAGCTCGCGAGAAACGATCACACGTTCCACGCCATTCGCTGCCCAGAACTTAACGGTCGCCCAGTTTACAGCGTTTGCTTGTACAGAAAGGTGAATTGGCATTTCTGGGAAAGCTTCACGAACCATCATAATTAGGCCTGGATCTGACATGATCAATGCGTCAGGACCCATCTCTACGATTGGCTTAAGATCACGGATGAACGTTTTTAGCTTCGAGTTGTGTGGTTGAATGTTACATACCACATAAAGCTTTTTGCCTAGGGCGTGGGCTTCATCGATACCGATTTTTAGGTTCTCGTGGTTAAACTCGTTGTTACGTACGCGAAGGCTGTAGCGAGGTTGGCCTGCGTAAACTGCATCTGCCCCGTAGGCGAATGCGTAACGCATGTTTTTCAGGCTGCCCGCTGGAGATAGTAGCTCAGGCACGAATGCTTTCTCAGTTGTCATTGCTCAATTCTCTTTTATCTGATCACAAGTCAGGCCAATTCCACCTAATGGAAATGGGGCGCAAATTTTACGTCAAAATGTGAACTGTGACTAGGGTAATTGTGCTTCAGATAGAAAAACGCCCTCAAAAAAAGTGAGGGCGTTATGGTTAACCTTTATACAAAATTAAGCGTTAGGATTCGGTAAGCCGCCTAGCGCATCGTATAGGTTGGGAAGGAAAGCACTGAACTCTCCACACATTAGAGAGAAGTCTGCATCAAATCGAGCTGCTTGATCTTCACGTGGAATATCATCGTTTTGATCTTTCAATTCATCAGAGAATTTTAGACGTTTGATGCCTGCATCTTCCGTCATAATGAACTCAATACGATCTTGCCAATTAAGCGCAAGTTTCGTCACGACTTTATCCGCAGCGATGTGGTTGCGGATTTCATCAGTGGTTAGCTCTTGCTTCTTACAGCGAATCACACCACCTTCTTCAAGTACGGATTTTAGCTCAGCTTCGTCCATCATGCTGATACCTTGAGGTGTGTCACCGCTTTTCACCCACTCGGTTAGCGTAGTTTCAATCGCCACTTCTGGAATAGCAGGAACAACAGGTAAACTACCCATGGTTTTACGAAGCAATGCTAATACATCTTCTGCTTTTTTATAGCTGCTTGCATCAACAAGGATAAAACCTTCTTTTGGCATGATGAGCACGTGAGTGTGGCTGCTGCGGCTGAATGCGCGCGGCAGTAAATCCATTACGATGTCATCTTTCAGGTTGTCTTTCTCTTTCTTCTTCAGAGGACGACCTTCTTGCGCTTCCATTGCTTCTACTTTTGCATTCAATGATTCTTTGATCACAGAGGCAGGTAGCATTTTCTCTTCTTTCTTGGCGCAAATCAGAATGCGGTTTTCTGACACGTGAGTCATCATATCGCCATGTCTACCCATTGCACTGACCCAGCCAAATTTCTGTTTGTCTTGACTGCCACACGGGGTGAATTGGAATTCAGACAGCTGAGTTTCTAGTTGTTCGGCGTTAAAAGTAACCTCGCGGTTAACGCGGTATACCAGACAGTTTTTAAACCACATAAATCTTCTCTAGGCTTGATGACAAGGGACTAATCATAGGGAATTTTTGTGCTGATGTCTTAATAGAAATGAAAAATATCCGAATGAACCTCAAAAGAAAGTTATATGAAAATTTGTTTTCAAAGGTCACAAAAGTGTCATAATTGGTAGTGATAATGCTTATGCAAAGAGAGGCACTTTGTCTCTTAAATTCATTAGCTCAACGAACATAAGGTTACTCAATTATGTCTAGAAGGATTCTGGTTGTTGAAGACGAAGCTCCTATTCGCGAAATGCTGTGCTTCGTACTTGAGCAGAAAGGTTACCAAGCGGTAGAAGCGGAAGATTACGATACTGCAGTAACCAAACTGGCTGAACCCTTCCCTGATTTAGTTTTACTGGATTGGATGTTACCAGGCGGTAGTGGCATTAACTTCATCAAACATATGAAGCGAGAGGAATTAACGCGCAACATTCCAGTTGTGATGCTTACCGCTCGTGGTGAAGAAGAAGATAAAGTGCGTGGTTTAGAAGTTGGTGCGGATGACTACATTACTAAGCCATTCTCTCCTAAAGAGTTGGTTGCACGCTTAAAAGCGGTCATTCGTCGCGTTACTCCGACTGCACTAGAAGATGTAATTGATGTACAGGGATTGAAGCTTGACCCTGTATCGCACCGTGTTACGGCTAATGATGCGCCATTAGACATGGGCCCTACAGAATTTAAGATGCTTCATTTTTTCATGACGCATCAAGAACGCGTATACAGCCGTGAGCAGCTATTAAACAATGTTTGGGGCACCAACGTGTATGTCGAAGACCGTACAGTCGATGTTCACATTCGCCGCCTGCGTAAAGCATTGGAAGCTGCAGGGCATGATAAGCTGATCCAAACTGTTCGTGGTGCTGGATACCGCTTCTCGACGAAGGCATAAATTAACACGCAGCTTATCGGTACCATTTCTGGAGTTATGAGTGGTTGAAAGATTAACGTGGAAAAAGCTGGCCTGGGAGCTGGCTTTTTTTTACACCCCATGGGTGATAGTAGGTTGGATATTCGGTTATATGCCGTGGTTGCTTTTGGCTGCTACGGCATTGCAGCTTGTGTGGCATTTGCATAACCAAGTACGTTTATCTTCTTGGTTATGGGATGAAAAACGCCTCACGCCACCATCTGGTAGCGGTAATTGGGAATCTTTGTTCAATGGGTTGTATCGCTTACAACAGCGCCAACGCCGCAAACGAAAAGAGCTTACTAATCTTATTCGTCGATTCCGAAATGGTGCAGAATCGCTACCCGATGCGGTAGTGGTATTCCGTGCTGAAGGCAATATTGTTTGGTGCAACAAGCTGGCTCAGCACTTACTGGGCTTCCATTGGCCAGAAGATTCAGGTCAACCTATCTCCAATCTCATTCGTACACCTGATTTTATCAAGTACCTCAACAAGAAAGACTTTTCAGAGCCATTAGAAATGCGTTCACCACTCAATGTCGAACGCATGCTAGAACTACGTATCGTACCGTATACCGAAGGTGAACATTTGATGGTGGTGCGTGATGTTAGCCAGTTAAAACAACTTGAGGGAATGCGTCGCAACTTCTTTGCCAACGTATCTCATGAACTGCGTACACCAATGACGGTGCTACAAGGTTATCTTGAGATGACAGAAGATCCTGATATGGTCGTGGGTCCTATGTGGAGCAAAGCTCATGGTGTCATGACGGAGCAGCTTAACCGCATGAACAGTTTGGTGAACCAACTACTGACACTATCTAAAATTGAAGCGGCACCTATGCATGAGCTTGAGGAAGTCGTGAATGTGCCCGCGATGCTTGAAGTGTTAGAAAAAGAGGCGGTTAGCCTTAGTGGGGACAACCAACATAAATTGAAATTTGATGTTGATGCTAGCCTACGCGTGCTGGGCGATGATGACCAGTTACGTAGTGCTATCTCTAACCTCGTTTATAATGCCGTCAAATACACACCGCCTGGTGCGAACATTAATGTTCGTTGGTTCCAGACCTCTCAAGGCGCATGCTTAGAGGTGGAAGATAGTGGTGATGGTATTGAACCTCAGCACCTCCATCGACTTACTGAGCGTTTTTATCGAGTGGATAAAGCAAGATCACGTGATACTGGTGGAAGTGGTTTAGGGCTTGCCATTGTAAAACACGCGCTGAGTCACCATGACTCTCATTTAGAAATTCACAGTGAAGTAGGCGTGGGTAGTAAGTTTTCTTTCGTATTGCCTGAGCGTTTGGTGGTGAAATAATGGCTTTACGATTAGCAAAAACATTCAGTTTATTCGCGCTTGTTTGTTCTTTTATGGCTGCCGCTCAAGATAAACCATTGCCGAGTTATCATAAAACGACGGGGATTGTCGGGAACTTGCTCTCTGTTGGCTCCGATACACTTGCGGGTATGACAACGCTTTGGGTTGAAGAGTTTAAATCCATTTACCCGAATATTAATGCGCAAGTCCAAGCGTCTGGCTCTTCTACTGCCCCTCCAGCATTGACCGAACAAACAGCTCAGTTTGGTCCCATGAGCCGCCCTATGCGTTTAAGAGAGGTTGAAGCGTTTGAACGTGAACATGGCTACAAGCCAACTGCGCTCAGGGTCGCCATCGATGCAATCGGTATTTTTGTTCATCAAGATAATCCAATTCAAGGGCTTAACTTTAGTCAGTTAGATGCTTTGTTTTCTGCCACGCTGCGCTGTGGTGAAAGTCAATTTGTCACAAACTGGCAGCAACTCGGTCTTGAATCACAGTGGGCAAAGCGAAACGTCCAGTTGTTTGGTCGTAACTCCGTTTCTGGAACTTACGGTTACTTCAAAAGCAATGCTTTGTGTGGCGGGGATTTCAAGACCCGAGTTAACGAGCAGCCAGGCTCCGCGTCAGTTGTGCAAGCTGTAGCGTCAACCATCAGTGGAATTGGTTATTCCGGTGTCGGTTATCGAGTGGCAGGCGTGCGCTTAGTCCCTGTGGCTAAAATGGGAAATGACTACGTGACTCCAACGCGAGAACATATTGTTAGTGGTAAGTACCCACTATCACGTTACTTATATGTTTACGTGAATAAGCACCCTGATTACCCATTAACACCAATTGAAGCTGAATTTATTCGCTTTATCTTTTCTGCTCAGGGACAAGCGTTGGTTGAGAAAGATGGTTATGTGCCCATTACGGCAGACTTTGCAGAAGAAGAGTTAAAAAAAGTCGGCCTGTAAGCCGACTTTTTATTTAGGTATGGACAGTACGAGATCAGAAAGTGAGTGTCCACTTCGCGATGTCCCAACGTTCTTGTTCTTCCTGTAAATCCGCGTGAAGTAATTTATTGTTTTCTAGCCATGCTTCATCTGTGCAGGTGAGAATCCATTCGTCATTTTTGATAGATAAGGTGATATCAGGCAATGGATCTTCATTACGCTGCCCATTTAATACGATAGAAAGTCGTAATATTTTGATGAGGCTTATAACGTCACTCTGTTTATAGAGGTTGAAATCTGGTAGTTCTTGCAATTTGAGCGCTTTACGCTGGAAGCGAGCTAATGTTGCAAGCACTAATTGCTGCTCACGGTTGAAGCCTTGTAGGGTGGAGTGCAACAGAATATAAAAAGAGTGGCGATGGAAACTACGCAAGTTGATACTTAATCCGACTTCATGAAGCAACGCTGCCCACTCTAGTAAGTCAAATAATTCACTCTTTTTCTTAATGCCTAGTTCAGAGCGTACCTGACATAACATCTCACGTGCATGCCCCTTAACACGAGCGGCATGCTCTAAGTCGACTCGGTGCTTGTTGGCTAAATTTTCTGTGGTGCGCATGCGAATATCGGAGCGTGCAAAACGTTCTTCCATTTCGTACAACAGGCCTTCGCGTAGAGCACCATCGGAGAAAAACATTTGCTCAATGCGAAGCGCTTTGAAAATCGCGGACAAAATCGCTACGCCTGCTGCGAATACGGGTTTACGTTCTTCTGTTAGACCCGCCAGCTCAATATCTTCAATGGAATCAAATTTACACAGAGTTTCGATAAGTGTATCTAGTCGACTCGCTGTGATCAGGCCATCTTCAAAACCTAATCCTACTAGCACTTCTTGAATCGCTTTGATGGTTCCTGATGAGCCGAGAGCAATATCCCAGCCCTTTTTACGATATGTTGAAGCAATGGACTCGAGTTTTTGTTCGGCCGCTAACATCGCCTTACTGAAGTTTTTGCCTGATAGTTTGCCGTTTTTAAAGTACTGTTCTGTAAAACTGACGCATCCCATCTGTTTACTGTTGAGAAGCTCAGGCTCAAATTCTTGTCCAATAATCATCTCGGTACTGCCGCCTCCGATATCGATGACTAGTTTGGAGTTGGATTCTACTTGAGTGTGCGCGACGCCTAAGTAAATCAGGCGGGCTTCTTCTTCTCCAGGGATAATTTCTATTGGGAAAGGCATCACTTCTTTCGCACGCTCGATGAAAAGGTGGGCATTTTTAGCGCGTCTTAGTGTGTGTGTGGCGGCGATACGTACATTTGACTCATCAAGCCCTTGCAGCCTCTCAGCGAACATGGCTAAGCATTCTAGCGCACGCTCCATTGCGGCGTGACTTAAGTTCAATTCACTGTCGAGTCCTGATGCTAAGCGAACACGTTGTTTATGACGACTAACCAGTTGTAGGTCACTGCCAACAACTTTGGCCACCACCATATGGAAACTGTTTGAGCCGAGGTCTATCGCGGCAATGTAGCGAGTATCTTGTTCAAGTATTTGAGGCATCTGAATTTTGTTTTCTAGTTTGCTTTTCTATATTTTTAAGATAGTCATAGATAGCGATTTGAGAGCGAACTTTTTTGCGATTACCTCGTGGTACGTAAGCGTTACTCATTTCTTTATCTATTAAACGAGCCTTTACTGTATCGGTAAAATGGATATTCGTTATATCAATAATTCTCTGTTTCAAACGTGGATCACGGACTGGTACTGCTACCTCGATACGGTGATCAATATTTCTTGTCATCCAGTCTGCGGAGGAGATATAAACTTGCGGATCGCCATCATTGTGGGTGATCACCACGCGAGGGTGCTCAAGAAAGCGGTCAACAATACTGATGATGCGAATATTGTCGCTGATCCCCTCAATGCCCGGTACTAATGAGCACATGCCTCGAATGATCATGTTTATTTTTACACCGGAAGTACTTGCTCCATAAAGCTTATTGACGATGCCTTTATCGACTAGGTTATTGACCTTGATCGTAAGAGCGGCTTTTTTCCCTAGCTTGGCATTCGCAATTTCATTATCAATTAAGCGGTAGATTTGGGTTCGAGAATTACGAGGAGATACCATAAGGTGATTGAACTTCACTGGTCGGTATGGATTCTCAATGTAACCGAAGACATTACGGACTTCATTAGTAATTTCTTGATCTGCCGTAAGTAGGGAGAAGTCGGTATAAATTCGTGCCGTCTTCTCATGGAAGTTGCCTGTGCCGATGTGTGCGTAACGAATAATTTCTTCACCTTCGCGGCGGCTAATCATCAATAGCTTTGAGTGAATCTTAAGGCCAGGCGCACCAAAGATGACGTGCACACCCGCTTCGGTTAATACTTTTGACCATTCGATATTGGCTTCTTCATCAAAGCGAGCTTGCAGTTCGACGACCACAGTGACATTTTTGCCGTTGTGCACCGCATCAATTAAAGAGTTCATCAAGCGAGAATCTTTCGCGACGCGATAAATGTTAATCTTGATACTAAGTACTTTGGGATCGAAGGAGGCTTGGCGCACTAACTCACTAATGTGGTCAAAAGTGTGGTAGGGATAATAGAGCAGAATATCTTTCGCTTTAATCGCGTCAAAGCTGTTGGCATAACCTTCGAAATCGGCACATTTCATTGGCGGGAGAGGTTTATTTTCAAGATATTCTCGTCCAACATTTGGAAAGCCGATGAAGTCTTTAAAGTTGTGATAGCGTCCGCCGGGGATAAGGTTATCGTAGTTAGAGATATTAAGTTTGTTACACAGAAACTCTAACATTTGAGGCGGCATATCGCGTTCGTAGACGAAGCGAACGGGCTTTGCTGTCAGTCGCTGATTTACACCCTCTGACATTTGTTCAAGCAAGCTGTACTCGATTTCATTGCGTAAATCGTATTCAGCGTCACGCGTCATTTTCATCGCATAGCCGCTAAGCTCATCATAATCAAAAAAGCCTTTGAACAGCTCGTCCAAACAGTGGCGGATAATATTATCAAGTAAGATGATGGTTTTTCGACGCTTTCCTTTCTGTTCTGGTACCATCACAAAGCGGGGAAGGTGATCGGTTGGAATTTCGATCAGAGCGTATTGGTAATGTTCTTCTTTACGCAGCTCTACGGCGATGTAAGCGTACTCGTCTTTGAGAAATTGCAGAACATCGATCTCGTCTTTCATTAGGAGGGGAGTGATATGCGGCATTACCTCTCTACGGAAGTATTTTGCGATCCACTTTTGTTGCGATTCATCCAGTTGTTGTTCGTTGACCAAGAAAATGCGACGTCGCGCCATTTCTCGAATCAATTCGCTGTAAAGCTCATCAAATTGTTCGTTAAGCTTTAGTGCTTTCGACTGCATTTTGGTTAACAGTCGTTTAGGGCTATCACTGCCACCGCGCTCTTGGCTGATTAGGATTCTGCGCTTCACGTCCGCAAAGCGTACTTTGTAAAATTCATCTAAATTGTTGGAAAAGATCCCAAGAAAGCGAATACGTTCGATCAAAGGGACGGTTTTATCGGCAGCTTCTTGTAATACTCGTTCGTTGAAAGACAACCAACTCAGTTCTTTTTCTATATAGAGTTTTTCTGCGCTCATAACCTTACCTAGCCAAAAGTGAAGTAATACGTACTCATCTTGGAAAAATGGATGAGTGAGAACATTATGAGATTTTCATTACAGATTTATTTCATACCACGCATTGCATAAGAGTTGTATTCTTTTCAGGTGTTTAATGTGATCTGTAATATAATTGTCATCTTAACGACATATTCTAGTACTAAGTCAAAAAAGGTAGAGATTTAAATGGCACAAGCCGAGTTTTCATTGCAGGAAAAAGATAAGAAACGACTGATAAAAGATCGTTTAGTTCGACTTGCAGTGACATCCGGTGGTGTCGGCGTACTCGCGGCGCTTATTTTGATCTTTGTCTACCTCGCTATGGTGATCATTCCGCTTTTTTCTGATGCGGAGATCAAAACCAACCAAGCCATTCGAGCTACTCATATTGAAACACCACTTGCGATTTCAGTGGATGATTACGCTCAGCTCGCGTTCGTTCTAACCCAGAGTGGTGAGATTCAATATTTGTCGATGGACGATCCTACGAAACCTGCGGTGTATACACAGCAAATCGTCCAGAAACCCGTTGCTTTCTCTCAATCTGCTCCTGGGCTAGGTTGGTATGGATTTGTTGATGGGCAGGGTAAAGCGAACCTTTTCAAGCCAGAATTTAATGCCACATTGAGAGAAAATACACGTCCTCCGGAAGTGATTGAGCTAGACACCAGCATGGATCTGACACTAAGTATGCCTCAAGATCCTGTGACTCAGTTTGTATTTGCAGCTTCGACGCCCTTACCAACGGTTGTTTGGCAGACGCAAAGCGGTGAAGTGAAAGCTCGCTGGCAAGTGGCTTCGTCTTTGGGTACGTCTCCTACAACGATCGATTTTACGTTCTCTTCAGGCTTTAATACGCCTCAGCAAATGTTGTTGACACCTGACGGTGAAACGCTTTATTTGCGCGATGGCTCTGAGTTGATAGTGTTAAAGAAAACCGCACGTAAATTTGCTGTACGGGAGGTGGTCGATCTCACTCAAGGTGATAAGAAGCATTCCGTTCGTACGATAGACTTATTGGCTGGTGCTTACTCGCTTTTGGTGACGCACAACGATGGTCGGGTGTCGCAATGGTTTGATACGCTGCAAGAAGAAAAACGCACGTTAACGCATATTCGTGATTTTAAATTGGCATCAGAGCTTAAGTATTTGTTGCCGGATTCTCATCGAAAAGGATTTTATAGCTTTTACACCAACGGCACGTTGCAAAGCCATTATACAACCAGTGAAAAACTGGTGTTGTTTAAGCGTGCGTACAATCAAGCGCCCGCAATCGCAGCAATGTCTAACAATGAACGCTACTTAATCACTTGGCAAAATAATGCGTTAAATGTTGCGGAAGTGGACAATGCCTATCCGGAAATTTCATTGTCTTCATTATGGCAAGAAGTGTGGTACGAAGGGTATCCTGAGCCTGAATTTGTGTGGCAATCGACTTCGGCGAGCGATAACTTTGAGGCTAAGTTCAGCCTAGTACCTATTGCGTTTGGAACGATAAAAGCGGCGATGTTTGCGATGCTGTTTTCAGTACCGCTCGCAGTGCTAGGTGCTATTTATACGGCTTACTTTATGTCGCCACGCATGCGTCGTGTCGTAAAACCGTCGATTGAGCTAATGGAAGCACTGCCGACGGTGATCATTGGTTTCCTCGCGGGATTGTGGTTCGCGCCTATTGTCGAAGATCACCTGATTACGATCGTCGTTATGCTGTTTGTTTTGCCCTTGAGCACCATGATTATGGGCGGGCTATGGGCATTAATACCGCAACCTTTGCGGAATCGTCTGCCTAATGGTTGGCATGCTTTAGTGCTCATGCCTGTCATATTGGTACTGATTGGGCTTGGAGTGTGGATTTCGCCTACGATTGAGCAGACGTTCTTTGGTGGCGATATGCGCTTATTCTTAACCGAGCATGGTATTGGTTACGATCAACGCAATGCATTGGTGGTGGGGTTAGCGATGGGGTTTGCTGTTATCCCGACGATTTTTACCATTGCCGAAGATGCCATTTTCTCTGTACCGAAGCATTTATCGGATGGCTCTTTGGCATTAGGGGCCACGCCTTGGCAAACTTTAATCTATGTTGTCTTGCTTACTGCAAGCCCAGGTATTTTTTCTGCCATTATGATGGGCCTGGGACGCGCTGTTGGCGAAACCATGATTGTGTTAATGGCAACGGGCAATACGCCATTAATGGATTGGAATATTTTGGAAGGATTGCGCAGCCTGTCGGCGACCATCGCCGTTGAGTTGCCAGAGTCGGAAGTTGGAAGTTCGCATTATCGCCTGCTGTTCCTAGCTGCATTGATTTTGTTTGTGTTTACGTTTGCAGTAAACGCGCTTGCGGAGTGGGTTCGTCAGAGACTGAGAGATAAGTACCGTGCGTTGTAATAATGGTTTGAATAAAGAGCGAGTAATAACGTGTTAAATTGGATTCGTTCTGGCGCACCGTGGATATGGCTAACAGGCGGTGCAGTCAGCATCAGTTTGTTGTCGGTATTAGGGTTGTTACTCCTTATCGGCTGGAAAGGCCTGACTTACTTTTGGCCAGCGCCCTTGTATCAGTGGAATGTTGCAGCGCTGACTCCTGTACAAGGTGAAGTGCTACATGAAAATACTATTCTGATTGGTCAAGTGTATGAGCGCAGCTTTGTACCGAAGAGTTATTTGCCTGAAAGCGCAGCACAACAGTTAGAAGACGATGAAGATTTTGCCACGCGACTCAGTATCAAAATCGCCAACCGAGAGTTGTATCCCGCCGATTTTATCTCCGTATTGCAAATGCAGTTGGATGAGCCCACGACGCCAGAAGAGTGGGCGGTGATAGAGCGCAGTAGCGGTGGTTATTTCTTTGGTAAGCTGGTGGCGTTTCAAGATGGCGATAATATATACACCAGTGATATTCAATCGGTACTAAATAAAAAGCTTGATGATGCAGAAACTCTGCGCCATGAGATTGATTCTTTGGTGGTCGATCAGCTTAAAGAGCTTGGTTGGAAGCTAGAGCAGTTGCGATTAGAAAAGCGCAAGCATGAATTGAATGACACGCTGACAGAAAGCTTCTTAAAGGAAAATCAGACGAAAAAAGAGCAGATAGAAAAAGCGCTTGCGACGTTAGATTTACAACTTGATGGTTTACGACTTCAGCTCTCTGACTATGCCTTGATTGTCGAGGATATGACGGGGTCACAAGTATCGATTCCGCTCGAAGACATTTTGGACTACTGGTATCCAAACCAAATGTCACTGCCTGATAAAGTCATGCATTGGGGAAAACAGGTTTGGAAGTTTTTATCTGAAGATCCAAGAGAGTCTAACTCCGAAGGAGGCGTATTCCCTGCGATATTTGGTACGGTTTTCTTAGTACTCATCATGTCGATCATTGTGATGCCACTCGGGGTGATCGCCGCTATCTATCTACATGAATACGCTAAGAATAACGCTCTAACCAGAGTTATTCGTATTGCGGTTATAAACCTAGCGGGTGTTCCATCGATTGTTTATGGCGTGTTTGGTTTAGGCTTCTTCGTTTATACGATTGGTGCCTCTATCGACAACGTATTCTATGCGGAGAAGCTACCGGCACCAACCTTTGGTACGCCGGGTTTGTTATGGTCTGCACTAACTCTTGCCGTGCTGACGCTTCCAGTTGTGATTGTGACGACGGAAGAAGGTTTAACTCGTATTCCGAGTTCAGTACGACATGGCTCTCTGGCACTTGGTGCAACTCAGTTCGAAACACTATGGCGTGTGGTTTTACCTATGGCGACGCCAGCTATTATCACAGGTTTGATCCTTGCGATTGCACGTGCAGCTGGCGAAGTAGCGCCACTGATGTTGGTGGGGGTCGTGAAATTGGCATCCAGTTTACCGGTTGACGGACAATTCCCTTATGTGCATTTGGATAGAAAGTTCATGCATTTAGGTTTTCACATTTACGATGTTGGCTTTCAAACCTCCAACATCGAAGCGGCGCGACCATTAGTTTATGCTACCTCTTTCTTACTCGTGACAGTGATTGTCGGGCTAAACTTAACAGCAATCAGTATTCGCAATAATTTACGAGAAAAATACAGAACGTTAGGACAAGATTAAGTATGTTTAATTTTGATAGTACATTAGGTTATGAGCCACCATTGGATGTTCATAATTTAAAGGATGAACAAACAGCCATCTCAATCGAGAACCTTAATCTGTTCTATGGTCAAACTCAGGCGCTGCATGATATTTCGATGCGAATTCCCAAAGGGCGAGTCACCGCTTTTATCGGTCCTTCAGGGTGTGGAAAGTCGACGTTATTACGTTGCATCAATCGCATGAACGACTTAGTGGAAGGGTGTCGAGTCACAGGTAAAGTGCGTCTCCATGGCAAGAATGTTTATCATCCTAATGTCGATGTTGCGACACTTCGACGCCGAGTGGGGATGGTGTTTCAAAGACCCAATCCATTTCCTAAGTCTATTTATGAAAACGTAGTTTATGGCTTACGCTTACAAGGTGTAAAAAACAGCCGTAGTTTAGATGACGCAGTGGAGCGATCCTTGCGCTCAGCGGCGTTGTGGGATGAGGTAAAAGACCGCTTGCATGAGAACGCATTTGGCTTATCTGGGGGGCAGCAACAGCGCTTGGTCATTGCGCGGGCGGTGGCGATTGAGCCGGAAGTCCTGTTATTGGACGAGCCAACATCAGCGTTGGATCCAATCTCAACTTTAACTATTGAAGAGCTTATCAATGAGCTGAAGACTCAATATACTGTCGTTATCGTTACCCATAACATGCAACAAGCGGCGAGAGTGAGCGATCATACTGCTTTCATTCATATGGGTAAGTTAATTGAATATTCTGACGCGGACTCGATCTTCACCTCGCCAATGAAGAAGCAGACCGAAGATTACATTACGGGTCGCTACGGTTAAGTCGCGACTCTATACGGAATAAGGAACATCATGCACTTTGGACGTCATATTTCAGGACAGTTTAACGTAGAGCTAGAATCGATTCGTACTCATGTATTAACCATGGGTGGCTTGGTAGAACAGCAGCTTTCGTATGCTATTCAAGCCTTGCATAAAGAAGACATCGAACTGGCGCGTAAGGTTGTGCGTGACGATCATAAAGTGAATGCGATGGAAGTCTCGATCGATGACGCCTGTACACGCATTATTGCTAAGCGTCAGCCAACGGCAAAAGACTTGCGCTTAATCATGGCTATCATCAAAACGATCACTGATTTAGAACGCATCGGTGATGTGGCGACACGCATTGCTTACGTTGCCATCGAAAGCCCATCATCAAAAGAACGACAATTCCAAGTGTCGTTAGAGCCTCTCTGCCGTCAGGCAATTAACATGCTGCATCAGGTTTTAGATGCGTTTGCCCGCATGGATGTAGAAGCGGCAGCAGAGGTGCATAAACAAGATGACAAACTAGACGCCGAGTATGAAGCGGTGATTCGTCAGTTGATGACTTACATGATGGAAGATCCAAAAAATATCCCTAATATTCTGCAAGTGATGTGGTCGGCACGCGCGATTGAACGCGTGGGGGACCGCTGCCAGAACATCTGTGAATACATTATTTACTTTGTGAAAGGGAAAGATGTACGCCACCTAGGTGATCAAAGTATTGATGACGTACTGAAGTAACTGACTTCAACAAATAGACCAGCTTTTAGGCTGGCCTATTTATTAGAGAGAAGGAAAGCACGTTAATATTTATCAGGAACGAAGGTCTGATCATCAATGGGCGCTCTGACGTAACCTTCTTTATTGAGTTCAGGCAATTCGATAGGTGAGTACTCAAGTGCTTTGTAATCAATCTGGCTTAGTAAATGACTGATACAGTTCAAGCGCGCTTTCTTTTTGTCATCAGAAGGGACGACCCACCAAGGGCAGTTTTTCGTGTCTGTATAGGCAAACATCTTATCTTTTGCTTCCGAATACTCCGCCCAGCGATGACGTGACTCTAAATCCATTGGGCTGAATTTCCAACGTTTGATCGGCGTATTAATTCGACCTAGAAAACGTTTTTCCTGCTCTTCGTCTGAAACCGAAAACCAATACTTAATCAGAATAATCCCAGAGCGTTGCAACATTCTCTCGAATTCAGGGCAAGAGCGTAAAAACTCCTCGTATTCGTCTGGAGTACAGAACCCCATGACTTTTTCGACACCTGCTCGGTTATACCAACTTCGGTCAAATAAAACGATTTCACCAGCAGATGGTAAATGAGCGACGTAACGTTGGAAGTACCATTGCGTTTTTTCTTTTTCTGTCGGTGCAGGCAGAGCCACTACGCGACAAACACGCGGGTTTAGCTTTTCTGTAATTCGCTTTATCACTCCGCCTTTGCCCGCAGCATCACGTCCTTCAAACAGAACCACCACTTTTAACCCTTTGTGTTTGACCCACTCTTGAAGTTTTACGAGCTCAACTTGAAGGTTTTTGAGCTCCTTTTCGTATTCCTTTTTCTTCAATTTAGACATACACCTTTCCTCACTCCTTGATAAACAATATGTTAGCACTCAAAAGCTATGCGCGTGAGGTTACGGTCGTCTATTTGAGAGCTGCTACGACATCGGTAATGGCTTGTGTACTTGTGATGGGGATTAAAAAATCATCGACATCGGATACGCCCATTTTGCTTTGTTCAGCAACAAAGGTCATTTGGCTAGGGCGTGTGGTTTTGCCTGACAGATGGATTTCAGGAACTTGAGTGTCTTCTACTAACGCACGTGCGTTACTCGCATTAACGCCAGCCCCCGCCATGATTGCTATGCGTCCTTGGGCTTGCTTAACCAAAGCTCTAAGCACATTGTTCCCTTGTGGTGCTGAAGGCGAAAGACCGGAGGTTAAAATACGTTCACAACCTAAGCTGATCACTTCTTCCAAAGCTTTTTCAGCGTCACGACACTGGTCAAAGGCACGATGGAAGGTCACGCCTAAGCCAAGCGCTTGAGCAAATTCACACAGCGTAGCCGCGTAAGGCATATGAATATCACCGTCTTGAGTGAGCACGCCGAATACGACACCGTTCAAGCCTGATTGGTGAGCTGCTTCAATATCCCAACGCATCATTTCGATCTCTTCTTCATTGTAGAAGAAGTCACCTTGGCGTGGGCGGATCATGGCATAAACTGGAACACTCGAAAGCTTAGCCGCTTGCTGCATAAAGCCATAACTGGGTGTTAGTCCGCCTAAAGCCAAAGAGGAGCAAAGTTCAATCCGAGTGGCGCCGCCAGCAATGGCGTAGTGCAGAGATTCAATATTATCAATACAGACTTCTAGGTGAGTAACCACGTTCATTCATCCTGCTAACGTTACAAATAGGTGTTGTGGCTAAGATATTAACAGGGCAAGTAAGCAGAATCTGTATGGAGGGGATGATAAATAGAGGTAAAGTTTACGCCAAAGCGTTACCTCATTTTGGCGGTTTATCTGAAGGAAAAAGAAAGCCCAGAGCAGAGGCTCTGGGCTTTGATAGGACTTTACTTAGACTGATTGGCGTTTGCGGTTTTCCGCATTAGCTTATTGCTTTATATACATCCAACCATCACACCCGTTGAGCTAGGGTGAAGGTCTATTATTTTTTGCCTAGGTCAGCTGCGTGCTCAGATAGGAACGCTGCAACACCTTTTGGAGATGCGTCCATACCTGCTTTACCTTCTTCCCATTGTGCAGGACATACTTCGCCGTGCTTCTGGTGGAAGTTAAGAGCGTCAACCATGCGTAGCATTTCGTCGATGTTACGGCCTAGTGGTAGGTCGTTAACTACTTGGTGACGTACAACACCTTCTTCGTCGATTAGGAAAGAACCACGGAAAGCAACGCCTGCTTCTGGGTGCTCAACGTCGTAAGCTTTACAGATTTCGTGCTTAACGTCAGCAACTAGTGGGTACTTAACTTGACCGATACCGCCATCTTCGATAGCAGTGTTACGCCATGCGTTGTGAGAGAACTGAGAATCGATAGAAACACCGATTACTTCAACACCTTTAGCTTGGAAGTCAGCTAGACGGTTGTCGAATGCGATTAGCTCAGATGGGCAAACGAAAGTGAAATCTAGTGGGTAGAAGAATACTACTGCTTTCTTACCTTTAGTGAACTCTGCAAAGTTGAAGTTTTCAACGATTTCACCGTTACCTAGAACAGCTGCTGCAGTAAAATCAGGGGCTTGACGACCTACTAGTACCATTTTTTTGCTCCTAAAAAGTATGGTTAGCTCCAAACCGAATTCAGTTGTGTCGGTTTGGTTCGTGTTTGTACGAGACAAACTATAGTACAGATTGTAGTATTGAAAAAAGCGAAATAAATAGATTGAGTTAATCGAAAAAAACGATAATAACAAAACTCTTAACTCGATCACTGGAACGGCGGTAGATACAAATACAATTATGAATAAATGGCCCAGTTTGAAGCAGTTACACTATTTAGTCACACTGCATGAAACAAGACATTTTAGTGACGCTGCAGAGCGTTGTTTTGTCAGTCAGTCGACTTTAAGTAAGGGTATTCAAAACTTAGAGGAGTTGATTGGCTGTCCGTTATATGAAAAGAAAGACAAGAAAAGTCCACTGGTTTTTACCCAAACAGGAGAAATGGTAGTAAAGCAGGGGCGAGAGCTGTTAGCAAAAGGGCAAGATTTGGTCGAGCTTGGACGTATGTGCCAAGGCGACGATATGCAAGGCCAGCTAAAAGTAGGATGCATACCAACAATTGCTCCGTTTTTACTGTGTGATTTGGTACAAGAGGTGAACTACCGTTTCCCACAACTGAACCTTTTATTAAGAGAAGACACGACGACAAACTTACTTCAAGCGCTCAGACATGGTGAGCTGGATGTGCTTATTTTAGCGTTACCAGTCGAAATTGATGGGATGGAAAGCCGAGTAGTGGGTAAGGATCCGTTTCGAATGGTTATAAGCGCTAATCAAGCCCAATCGGTCCCTGTGCCGATTCGTTACGCGGATTTACCTGACGAATCCGTCTTTCTACTAGAGAAAGAACATTGCTTAACAGAACATGCGGTATCAGCGTGTAAATTAACAGACAAAGAAAAAATCAATCCGTTTACGGCAACCAGCCTCCATACACTGGTGCAAATGGTTGCGAATGGTTTGGGAACAACGTTCATTCCTCAAATGGCTATCGACCATGGCTTGCTGCATAACCAGAATTTAGTCGTGATCGATCCTCCAGGTAAACAAGCTTATCGCGAAATCGGCTTAGTTTGGCGTCCGAGCTCGTCAAGAACGAAAACATTTAATCAACTTGCAGAAGTCGTTTCAGAGCTGCTTTAGCTATTAGTATTAGCCCTTACTTCTCCATTATTTATCTAAAAGCGCACTGGAAACAGTGCGCTTTCTAGTATTTTATTCTGTTGGTAAACTTTGACTTGTAAAATTTTACAGCTCTTCTTTGATGAAGCTTTCATAAAATAGTGAAATTTCACAATGTTAATTTTACACAAAGCCCTGCATGTCTTGTTTGACCCCTGTTTAAATCCATCTCTTCAGCCCTTGTGAATACAAGGTGTTTGTTTATCAGTCTATATTCATACGCTTGTTTGAAATGATAAAACGACTTTAAATTTAATGTAATTTTATTACGTAATAACTTACAAAATAAGGTGCTTGATAGATGGTTTTTACCTTGCGGAATAAAACTTTGAATTTTCTGTTTTGTTTATATTGGGGGTTTCACTAAACCCTTTGTTGATATAGCTTATTTAAAGGCGATACGACTTATGTCTAGATTGAAAATACACGTAGCATTACGCAATCTATCGACATAGCTAGACGAGTTGAACACAAAGTTAAAGGATGTAATTTGTTGTTCATAACTTACAAATGTAGCTTTACGCTGACTGCCCAAGATTGATAAAGCACGTTAAGGATGAATGATTATGCTTGCTCAGACAGAACAAAAAACACAACAACTAAAGCAAACCCAAGGCATGTTTGAGGTGAATGGAGTCGTTGCTCCAGAACATCAAGCAATTTTCCCTGTTGAAGCCCAAACCTTTTTATCTCTACTGTGTGAAAAATTTGCCGGACGTGTTGAACAGTTGCTGGAAGCAAGAGAAGAGAAGCAAGCACGTATTGATGCTGGTGAGCTACCAGATTTTCTACCAGAGACACAAGACATCCGTGAAGGAAGTTGGAAGATCCTAGGAATCCCACAAGATCTGCAAGATCGCCGTGTGGAGATTACCGGACCAACTGACCGCAAGATGGTGATTAACGCACTGAATGCGAATGTAAAAGTGTTCATGGCAGACTTCGAAGATTCAATGTCTCCTGCATGGAGTAAAGTGCTAGATGGTCAAATTAACTTGCGCGATGCTGTTAATGGCACCATCAGTTACACCAATCCTGGCAATGGCAAACATTATCAGCTGGAAGATGACCCAGCGGTGTTGATCTGCCGTGTTCGCGGCCTTCATTTAAAAGAAAAACACGTTACGTGGCACGGTCAGATCATTCCAGGTGCGCTATTCGATTTCGCTCTGTATTTCTATAACAACTACAAAGCGTTACTTCAAAAAGGCAGCGGCCCTTATTTCTACCTTCCAAAACTGCAATCGCATCACGAAGCGAAGTGGTGGAGCGAAGTGTTCCATTTCACGGAAGACTATTTCGGTTTGGATACAGGCACCATCAAAGCGACTGTGCTGATTGAAACCTTACCAGCGGTATTTGAAATGGACGAGATTCTGTTCTCGCTTAAAGAACACATCGTTGGTTTGAACTGTGGTCGCTGGGATTACATCTTTAGCTACATCAAAACATTGAAAAAACACTCAGACCGAGTACTGCCAGATCGCCAAGTGGTAACGATGGACAAGCCATTCTTAAACGCTTACTCGCGATTATTGGTACGTACTTGCCATAAACGAGGTGCTTTCGCGATGGGAGGAATGGCCGCATTTATCCCAGCTAAAGACCCGAAAGAGAATCAAAAAGTATTAGACAAGATCCAGACTGACAAATCGTTAGAAGCAAACAACGGCCACGACGGTACTTGGGTGGCTCATCCAGGTTTGGCTGACACTGCTATGGAAGTCTTTAGTGCTGTGCTGGGTGAACGCACCAACCAGTTGGATGTGAGCCGTGCAGAGGATGCGCCTATTACAGCAGCTGAACTGCTTGAGCCTTGTGAAGGCGAGCGCACTGAAGGCGGAATGCGCCACAATATTCGCGTTGCGCTGCAATACATCGAAGCTTGGATTTCTGGCAATGGTTGTGTGCCGATTTACGGACTGATGGAAGACGCAGCAACGGCAGAAATCTCACGCGCCTCTATCTGGCAATGGATTCAACACGGCAAGTCGCTAGACAACGGATTAAAGGTCACTAAAGAGCTGTTCGAGCTCTATCTCAAAGAGGAGATTGAAGTCGTGAAGCAAGAAATTGGCGAGCAGCGCTACCATGCGGGGCGATTTGAAGAAGCAGCAGACTTAATGGCAAGGCTCACGACGAGCGATGAACTAACCAACTTTTTGACAGTTCCTGGTTATGACTACCTAGATTAATAAAGAATAACTGTAACACCAATAACGTGAAGGATTTTCAAGGCAGATAGGGAAGTACTGCCTGAGAACGGAAACTCAACGCACACGCATAAAGTGCAAATTATAAAGAGGGATAGACCAATGACTAACTTAACTCGCCGCCAACAAATTGAAGCTCTGGAAAAAGACTGGGCAACTAACCCACGCTGGAAAAATGTGAAGCGTACTTACACTGCCGAGGAAGTGGTGGAACTGCGTGGCTCTATGGTGCCTGCAAACACAATTGCACAACGTGGTGCAGACAAACTTTGGTCACTGGTCAACGGTAGTGCGAAAAAAGGTTACGTAAACTGTCTTGGTGCGCTAACGGGTGGTCAAGCGGTTCAACAAGCTAAAGCAGGTATTGAAGCGATTTACTTGTCAGGCTGGCAGGTAGCGGCGGATAACAACACCGCCTCGACGATGTATCCAGACCAATCTCTTTACCCAGTAGATTCTGTACCGTCAGTAGTAAAACGCATCAACAACTCATTCCGTCGTGCAGACCAAATTCAGTGGGCTGCTGGTAAGACGCCTGAAGATGAAGGTGGTATTGATTACTTCCTACCTATCGTAGCGGATGCTGAAGCGGGCTTTGGTGGTGTGCTTAACGCTTACGAACTAATGAAATCGATGATCGAAGCCGGTGCCGCGGGCGTTCACTTTGAAGACCAGTTAGCATCGGTGAAAAAGTGTGGTCATATGGGTGGTAAGGTATTAGTTCCTACGCAAGAAGCGGTACAAAAGCTCGTTGCAGCTCGTTTGGCTGCTGACGTAGCGGGAACAACAACATTAGTTATTGCTCGTACTGATGCGAATGCGGCGGATCTCATTACTTCAGATTGCGACCCATATGATAAAGACTTTATTGAAGGTGAGCGTACTCAAGAAGGTTTCTACCGCGTTCGCGCGGGTATCGACCAAGCGATTTCTCGCGGTCTGGCTTACGCACCATATGCAGACTTGATTTGGTGTGAAACGGCTACGCCATGTTTGGAAGAAGCACGTAAGTTTGCAGAAGCAATTCACGCTGAATACCCAGATCAATTGTTGGCGTACAACTGCTCGCCTTCATTCAACTGGGAGAAAAACCTAGATGCAGAAACCATTGCTAAGTTCCAACAAGAGCTTGCAGACATGGGCTACAAGTACCAATTCATCACGCTAGCAGGCATTCACAACATGTGGTTCAACATGTTTGAACTGGCACACGCTTACGCTCAAGGTGAAGGTATGCGTCATTATGTTGAGAAAGTTCAGCGTCCTGAATTCCAAGCGGCTGAAAAAGGTTATACGTTTGTTGCGCACCAACAAGAAGTAGGTACAGGTTACTTCGATAGAATGACCAATACTATCCAAGGTGGTAACTCTTCAGTGACGGCATTGACAGGTTCGACCGAAGAAGACCAATTCTAATTGGCAGAGAAACACTTCCTTAATCAGCGTCAGTAATGGCATTTTGAGCGGCAACCCTGCCGCTCTTTTTTCGTTTAACCGGTGTAAAAACGAAACTTACAACAAAGAGAATACGCTTGCGTACTACTCTTCCTGCTCGATTTCTTCAGGTTCCACTTCTTCTTGTAGTTCCAATAAGTTAATCGCAATCGTCACGAAGTCACTATCAGTAATAATGCCGACCAATCGACCTTTGGTGACAACAGGTAGACAGCCAACTTTATGCTTTTGCATATAGATAGCGCTCTCTTTGAGCCCCGCGATAGGCTCTGCCGTCATGATGTTGGTGTGCATCATTTCGTAGAGCGGTGTGTCTAAAGTAAAAGATTGTTCAGCCTCATCTGGGTGCAAGCTCGATTCTTGAGCAGCAAGAATGTCGCGTTGAGTCACCAAGCCTTGTAAGTGGTTATTGGCATCAACAACCGGAATGTGTCGAATATCAAGCGCATCCATCATGCTTTTTGCATCACGCAAGGTGTGCGTGCGCAGTAAGGTATGAGGATTACGAGTCATCATGTCTTCAACCTTGATCATAGAGACCTCCAGCGGCATTGTCCTTCTCTTAAATATAGAGAATATTTTTCTGTATATCTGGGAGCTAACTCGTTTTTCATCAATTAAATAGCACAATGCTGATGGGCTGCGTAATCTGTGTTTTATTGGTGTTTTTATTAATTTGAATAAGTCGGTTTGTGTGCGAGTCAATTGGCATTTTTAGTTGATATTGAATGTGTTCCCAAGGTAATCCAATGAATTGAATCGCACATTTTTATTCGCTGGATTTTCCAAGATTCTTCTCTCGAAGAAGATACGTCCAGGCTTACCAAATTGAAGACAGCGACCTAGATGAAACGAACAACGTGTAACAAACTTATTGCGCTGGCAGTGGCGGCATTCAGTGTGCCATCAACACAGGCGATTGTGTTAGGAGATGAACAAACCGATCCTGTTGACCGCGTTACTTTGCGAGCAAGTAATATGGCAGAGTTTCCGCTGTGTGGTGGAACGATGCTGACAGAGCAATGGGTACTGACTGCGGCGCACTGTGTGGTGATGGGACAAGGAACCAATGAAGCAACCTACTATGTGACCCCGCCGGGTGAGCTGTCGGTGAATGCGAATGTGTATGAACTTAATTCTGCAGGGCTTGATAACTTCTATCCGGTGTCTCACGTTGTGGTTCATCCGGATTACACCCGGATTTCAAAAGCTGAGACCGACAGTAATGGCAACGTGAAACCTATCCAAACCGGTTTAGATTCAGACATCGCGTTGCTGTATCTCACGCGCCCAGTGGCAAACGCGAGCTTTGCTGACCTAGCGAGTAAAGTTGACATGGAGAGTATCGAAGCACGTTTGGTGGCGGATTGGAACGATAATTACCTGACCAATCAACGTGTCGAAAATGTGCAAGTGTTTGGATGGGGGGCTACTCAGCCGGATGCTTCTGAACCTTCTAATACGCTCAAAACCACCATTAGCACATTTTTACCCATCGACAAATGTTATGAGCGTTTAGAAATTGGCAGCAGTTTTCCGGGGATCATTGATTCAAGAGACAACCAAACCAAAATTTGTACGCTACCAACACAAAACCATGTATTGGAGCCAGATAGCCATACTCAATATGGCAACTCTGCATGTAAAGGTGACAGTGGTGGCCCGTTGGTCGATGTGGCGACCGGCAAACAAATTGGTATTGTTAGTGGCGGCCCCCTTATTCTACCAACGTGTGGCTCTTTGACGATCCCAAGTTTCTACACCAACGTGAGCCACTATTACGACTGGGTACAGTCTTACATCACTGCCGATGCGCCACCAAGTCGTTACATCATTGCGCCGAATTTTATCAAAAGTGCTAACAATGAAAGTGGTGACAATAAAGAGTGTCACGATGGCATTGCGACCAATAACTGTGATTTCAAAGGCTCAGATGATGAAGGTGGCAGTCTAGGGTTTTGGTTATTGGGTTTATTCGTGCCGTTATTCTTGTGGCGAAAGCGTGAGGTTTGATAGGGCGATTGGAATGCCAAACTAATAAGCAGCGGTATACGTTGCTTTGCTTTTTTCATGTTCTCTCTTTGGGGCTCAAATTAAAAATAGTGCCAAGTAATCGAGGCTTTTCACGTTTTATTACACTCTTCACCATGGCTTTTACTGCTATATTCTGGTGATTTGCTTGCTATTGCAGCATGTAAACATATACTAGTCTGCTGCGAAAAACTCGTCGCAATTTTATCGTCGCCTAGACGTGATTTGACCAATAGATAAGACAAGTAACATGCAAGTATCAGATTTCCATTTCGACCTTCCAGATGAACTCATCGCTCGCTACCCTCAACCAGAGCGTACCGCTAGCCGACTGCTGCAAATGGACGGCAATACCGGAGAGCTCATTGATGGCACATTTACTGATGTATTGGGCCAAGTTCAACCCGGTGACTTAGTGGTGTTTAATAATACTCGTGTTATTCCTGCTCGTCTTTTTGGCCGCAAGGAATCGGGCGGTAAATTAGAAGTGCTGGTGGAGCGCATGTTGGATGAGAAAAGCATCCTCGCGCACGTTCGTTGCTCTAAATCACCAAAACCAGGTACAACTATTATTGTTGGCGAGAATGATGAATATTCAGCAGAAATGGTTGCACGCCATGATGCTTTATTTGAACTGAAATTTAGTTCTGATAAGACGGTACTAGAAATTCTGGAAGAAATCGGCCATATGCCTCTTCCTCCTTACATCGATCGTCCAGACGAAGATGCAGATAAAGAGCGTTACCAAACGGTATATAATCAAAAGCCAGGTGCGGTTGCGGCACCTACAGCAGGCCTTCACTTTGATGATGTTCTCTTGGAGAAAATCAAAGCGAAAGGTGCAGAGTTTGCTTACGTTACTTTGCACGTTGGGGCGGGTACATTCCAGCCGGTAAAAGTGGAAAATATCAACGATCACCACATGCATGCCGAGTACGTAGAAGTACCACAAGAAGTCGTCGAAGCAATTAAAGCGACGAAAGCGCGTGGCGGACGAATTATTGCTGTTGGTACCACATCTGTGCGTTCACTTGAAAGTGCAGCGCAAGACGCATTGCAAAAAGGGACTGAGCTGGCCCCATTCTTTGGCGATACTGAAATCTTTATTTTCCCTGGTTACGAATATCAGCTAGTGGATTGCTTGATCACAAACTTCCACTTGCCTGAATCAACACTGATCATGTTGGTGAGTGCATTTGCTGGATACGAGAACACCATGAATGCTTACAAACATGCGGTGGAAAACAAATACCGTTTCTTCTCGTATGGCGATTCAATGTTCATCAAGAAGAAAACAGCGTAGTTAAAAATAGATTTACGAGTGCTAGCATTAAGCTAGGAAATAAAGCATCCATTGCTTTGTCTCTCGCAAGGAAAAGCGACCGCTCCTTAAAGTAGGGTAGAGCCCTAAACACTCAGTCAGACTGTTTCTCTGACACCCGGAGGCATCGTGAAATTAAAATTCGATCTTAAGAAGAAAAACGGCAATGCACGTCGTGGTCAACTGACTTTCGAACGCGGCACTGTTCAAACTCCTGCGTTCATGCCAGTAGGTACTTACGGTACCGTTAAAGGTATGACACCAGAAGAAGTAAAAGGTACTGGTGCAGAAATTCTGCTAGGTAATACGTTCCACCTGTGGCTACGTCCTGGTCAAGAAGTGATGAAAATGCACGGTGACCTGCACGATTTTATGAACTGGCACGGTCCTATTCTTACTGATTCAGGCGGCTTTCAAGTATTCAGCCTTGGTAAGATGCGTACGATCACTGAAGAAGGTGTTCACTTTCGTAACCCAGTAAACGGTGACAAGATTTTCATGGACGCAGAAAAGTCGATGGAAATTCAAAAAGACCTGGGCTCTGACATCGTTATGATTTTTGACGAGTGTACGCCTTACCCAGCGACACACGATGAAGCGAAGAAATCGATGGAAATGTCATTACGCTGGGCACAGCGTTCACGTGACCACTTCGAGAAGCTAGAAAACCCGAACAACCTATTTGGTATTGTCCAAGGTGGTGTTTACGAAGATTTACGTGATGTGTCGGTAAAAGGTCTAACGGAAATCGGTTTTGACGGTTACGCGGTTGGTGGTTTGGCAGTAGGTGAGCCTAAAGAAGACATGCACCGTATTCTTGAGCATACTTGTCCTCAACTTCCTGAAGACAAACCTCGCTACTTGATGGGCGTAGGTAAGCCAGAAGACTTGGTTGAAGGTGTTCGTCGTGGTATCGACATGTTTGACTGTGTAATGCCAACGCGTAACGCACGTAATGGTCACTTATTTGTGACTGGTGGTGTGATCAAGATCCGTAATGCGAAACATAAAACGGATACAACACCATTGGATCCGCATTGTGACTGTTACACTTGTCAAAACTACAGCAAGTCGTACCTTCACCATTTAGAGCGTTGTAATGAAATCTTAGGCGCTCGCTTGAATACAATCCATAACCTGCGTTACTACCAGCGTCTGATGGAAAGCATTCGTAAAGCAATTGATGAAGATCGCTTCGATGAATTTGTTAGTGAGTTCTATGAGCGTCGTGGCCGTGAAGTGCCACCACTAGCAAAAGAGCAGTAATTGAAAAACTAAAAGAATTAAAGCCTTTGGCATGTCGCCAGAGGCTTTTGCTAATAAAGTAGGCTAACGCACGTTATTTTTGAGAGAGCGATCTCTATTAGTTACTCTCAGACTTGAATCTAAAATGCGAAAGCCCAATTTGTTTGATTATCAATAAAATATAATGAGGATGTTTTAATGTTTATTTCTCAGGCTCACGCAGCAGCAGAAGGCGCGCCAGCAGGCGGTGGTTTTGAAATGCTAATCATGCTTGGCATGTTCGCAGTGATCTTTTACTTCATGATTTACCGCCCACAAGCGAAACGCGTAAAAGAACACAAAAACCTAATGGCTTCTATGGGCAAAGGCGACGAAGTTTTAACTAGCGGTGGCCTAGTAGGTAAAATCACTAAGATTGCTGAAGACAATGACTACATTTCAATTGAGCTTAACGCGAACAATGAAGTAGTAATCAAGAAAGACTTCATCACTGCAGTGCTACCAAAAGGTACGCTTAAGTCTCTATAAAACAGCTAAAGGATCCTCGCTGTGCTAAACCGTTATCCATTATGGAAGTACTTGATGGTGCTTTTTGCCATCATCACCGCTGCGTTATACGCACTTCCAAATATCTACGGTGAAGATCCGGCTATTCAAGTTACAGGGGCGCGTGGCGCCTCTGTAGATATGTCAACGCTGGATGCTGTCACTACTGCTCTTAACAAAGAGCAACTTTCTCATAAATCCATTGCTCTCGAAGATGGATCAATTCTTGTTCGTTTTAACGACACTGACACACAAATCAGTGCTCGTGATGTCATCAGCGAAGCGCTAGGCAAAGACACAATTGTTGCACTTAACCTTGCACCTTCTACACCCGATTGGCTAGAAGCGATTGGCGCGTCACCATTGAAGCTAGGTCTTGACCTTCGCGGTGGTGTTCACTTCTTAATGGAAGTGGATATGGATGCAGCGATGGAAAAGCTTGTTGGTCAACAAGAAGAAGCTTTCCGTAGCGAACTTCGTGACGCCAAGATTCGTTACCGTGCAATCCGCCCTTCTGGAAAAGAAGCGGTAGAAGTGTTGTTGCGTAACGAAGAGCAATTAGCAGAAGCGAAAGCAACGCTAGAAAAGAATCACCCGGACATGATTTTTGTCGATTCTGATTCAAATGGCCGTTACGCTCTTACTGCAACCTTTACTGAGCAACGTTTACAAGAGATCCGTAACTATGCTGTTGAGCAAAACATTACGATTTTACGTAATCGTGTCAACGAACTAGGTGTTGCGGAACCATTGGTTCAACGTCAAGGTGCTAGTCGCATTGTAGTTGAACTGCCTGGTGTTCAAGACACTGCTCGTGCAAAAGAAATTCTCGGAGCTACGGCAACGCTTGAATTCCGTGAAGTTGATGATAAAGCTGACCTATCAGCAGCGGCAAATGGTCGTGCGCCAGCAGGTAGTGAAATCAAGATGGACCGTGATGGTCGCCCAGTTGTGCTTAAGAAGCGCGTTATTCTTGGCGGTCAAAGCATCACAGATGCAAGCTCAAGTGTTGATGAATATGGTCGTCCACAAGTTAACATCTCGCTAGACAGCGAAGGTGGTAATAAAATGTCTGCGTTCTCTAAGAAGAACATTGGTAAGCTAATGGCTACCGTGTTTGCAGAATACAAAGACAGTGGCCGTCGTACGCCTGAAGGCAAAGTTATTCTGGATAAGCATGAAGAAGTCATCAACCAAGCAACGATTCAATCGGCTCTTGGTCGTAACTTCCGTATCACAGGTATCGACTCTGCTGCAGAAGCACACAATCTAGCACTTCTACTACGTGCTGGTGCACTGATTGCACCTATCTCTATCGTTGAAGAACGTACCATTGGTCCATCAATGGGCCAGCAAAACATCGATATGGGTATCCAAGCATGTATCTGGGGTATGGTTGCCGTAATGCTATTTACGCTGCTTTACTACCGCGGCTTTGGTTTGATTGCAAACATTGCTCTAATGGCAAACTTAGTGCTTATCATTGGTGTTATGTCGATGATTCCAGGCGCTACCATGACGCTTCCGGGGATAGCCGGTATCGTGTTAACCGTCGGTATGGCAGTTGATGCGAACGTACTGATCTTCGAGCGTATCCGTGAAGAGATTCGTGATGGACGCAGTCCGCAACAAGCGATTCACCAAGGTTACGCTAACGCATTCAGTACCATTGCCGATGCGAACATCACAACACTTATCACTGCAATCATTCTATTTGCAGTGGGTACAGGTGCGGTGAAAGGTTTCGCGGTAACACTATCTATCGGTATCTTAACTTCAATGTTCACCGCTATTGTGGGTACACGTTGTATCGTGAACCTGATTTACGGTGGCAAACGCGTTGATAAATTGTCGATCTAAGGCTGGGAATTAATATGTTTCAAATTCTAAAAGCAGAAAACACGATCGGCTTTATGCGTTGGTCGAAAGTCGCGTTCGTATTCTCTATCGTTATGATCGCTGCTTCTATCTTCACGCTATCAACCAAATGGTTGAACTGGGGCCTAGACTTTACTGGCGGTACGCTTATCGAGGTGGGTTTTGAACAACCAGCAAACCTTGAAGAGATTCGTGCAGCGCTAGATTCAAAAGGCTTCGGCGATGCGACAGTACAAAACTTTGGTAGTGCTCGTGATGTAATGGTTCGTCTTCGTCCTCGTGACGATATGTCTGGTGAAACACTAGGTAACCAAATCATTGGTGCAATCAAAGAAGGTACGGGCGAAAGCGTAGAAATGCGTCGTATTGAGTTCGTAGGTCCCAACGTTGGTGATGAGCTAACAGAAGCTGGTGGTCTAGCGATCTTGGTATCGCTGATCTGTATCCTGCTTTATGTATCGATGCGATTTGAATGGCGTCTAGCGGCTGGTGCGGTAATGGCATTGGCTCACGATATAATTATCACGCTAGGTGTCTTCTCGTTTCTACAAATTGAAGTTGACCTGACCATCGTAGCTGCGCTACTGACGGTTGTGGGCTACTCACTCAACGATACCATCGTTGTATTTGACCGGATTCGTGAAAACTTCCGTAAGATGCGTAAGGGTGAACCTTCGGACATCATGGATGCTTCAATCACTCAAACATTGAGCCGTACATTGATTACATCTGGTACGACGCTGTTCGTGGTAATTGCACTGTTCATGCAAGGTGGTGCGATGATTCACGGCTTTGCAACCGCACTTTTACTCGGTATCACTGTAGGTACTTACTCTTCTATCTACGTAGCATCAGCACTGGCTCTAAAACTGGGTATCCAGAAAGAGCACTTGATGCCACCTCAAGTAGAAAAAGAAGGTGCAGAGTTCGACGAAATGCCATAAGGCAGATTGAGAACCGAAAACAATAACCGCTGAAAAATCAGCGGTTTTTTTGTATCTGAATAGAGTAGTGAGCTTGTAGAGCCTCTCTGTATGAAGAGCCTTCAGCTACAGCTAAGTCGATACGGAGCAGTAGATACAAAAAAGCCCCGCTCAATGAGCGGGGCTTTCTAAAGTCATCAGCGTGACGGGCTATATATGACTTTCAAATCTTACTTAAGGATCGCGCTGTTACCGTTTTCGCGGATGTGCTTAAGGATAGATTTTACGCCACGAGCGCTTGAAGCAACGATGTTACCAGACTTCATGTAGTCAGTGCCGCCAGCAAAGTCTGTTAGGATTGCGCCAGCTTCACGAGCAATAAGCTCACCTGCTGCCATATCCCAAGGTTTTAGGCCTAGCTCGAAGTAACCATCAACACGGCCAGCAGCCACGTAACAAAGGTCAAGAGCAGCAGAGCCGCTACGACGGAAATCAGCACATTCAGTGAATAGCGCACCAACGATCTTGATGTAAGACTCAGCGTGTTGTTTCTGCTTGAATGGGAAGCCTGTTGCTAGAACAGTACCTTGAAGGTCTTTTAGTTGAGCAACACGAATACGTGCACTGTTTAGTTGAGCGCCGGCACCGCGTTGTGCAGTGAATAGCTCGTTTTGCATTGGATCGTAAACACAAGCAACTTCAGTTTTGCCCTTAATACGAACAGCGATAGAAACCGCGAAAGTTGGGTAACCTTTTACAAAGTTAGTGGTGCCATCCAGTGGGTCGATGATCCATTGTACGTCTTTATCTTTACCTTCGATAAGACCTTGTTCTTCAGCAACGATACAGTGCTCAGGGTAAGACTGCTTGATAGTATCGATGATGATGTATTCTGCTTCTTTGTCTACGTTAGTGACAAAGTCATTAGTGCCTTTAAGAGTAGATTCTACTTTATCAGTGTTTTCTAATGATTTAGCAATATGATTGCCTGCCTTTCGCGCAGCGCGAATAGCAATGTTTAGCATTGGATGCATACGAATTTCCCAACGGATGTTAAAGAACAAATGAAAGCGGCGGCGAGTATACCAGAGATAATCAAAAAGGGAAGTGGTTATTTTTTGCTCTAATTGCGGACGACTGAGTGTACAGATCATACTGCGGACGAGAACAATAACCAAGAATGAGAAGAGAGGTCTGCTTGCCTCTAGGGTGTCTTAAAAAACTATGATAACATTCTGCGGTTTTAATTTAGGTAGCAAACACAGATGTTGGATCAAGTAAAAATTGTACTCGTAGGTACCTCTCATTCAGGCAATATTGGCTCAGCAGCTCGAGCAATGAAAGTGATGGGTTTAAACCAACTAGTATTAGTCGATCCACAATGTGAAGTGGATGAACAAACTCTTGCTTTAGCTGCGGGTGCTGGTGATATTGCTCAAAATGCAAAGATTGTCGGCACATTAGAAGAAGCGGTTGAAGATTGTGGCCTTGTTGTGGGTTCTAGCGCCCGCTCTCGTACATTAGAATGGCCAATGCTCGAGCCACGTGAATGCGGTGAGAAATTTGCAGTTGAAGGCCGAAAGCATCCGGTTGCGCTCGTGTTTGGCCGAGAAAGAACTGGTTTGACAAACGAAGAGCTACAAAAGTGCCACTACCATGTTTGTATTCCCGCTAATCCTGAGTACAGCTCGCTTAACCTAGCGATGGCTGTACAAACTCTCAGTTACGAAGTGCGAGTTGCACACTTGAACTTAGAGCAAAGCCAGTTTTCCCCAAATGAATCGGAAGAATACCCGCGTCATCGAGAACTCGAAATGTTCTTCGAGCATCTTGAAAAGGTGATGGTTGAGACCCAGTTTATTAACAAAGAGCAACCTGGACAGGTGATGAATAAGTTGCGCCGTTTGTTCTCTCGTGCTCGACCAGAAACCCAAGAACTTAATATTCTACGAGGCGTTTTGACTTCGATAGAAAAGAAGTTCTGAGTGAATAATAACCACTTTAGGTGTGAGGATGAATACCTGAGTAAAATGGTCAAATAAATACTTGACCAAATTACTCAGGTATGGAAAAATCTTAACCATTACAAACCATGTGGATACGGTGTGGTATGAAACTTACATCTAAAGGAAGATATGCGGTGACAGCCATGCTGGATGTGGCACTGCATTCGCAACAAAACCCTGTACCTCTGGCTGATATTTCAGAGCGTCAAGGGATCTCGCTCTCTTACTTAGAGCAGCTATTTTCAAAATTGCGTAAAGCAGGTCTCGTTGCCAGCGTTCGTGGTCCTGGTGGTGGTTACCGACTTGGTGCCGACGCTCACAGTATCGCTATTGGTACCGTGATTGCTGCCGTTGATGAGTCAGTAGATGCAACCAAATGCCAAGGTAAAGGAGATTGCCAAGGTGGAACACGTTGCCTTACTCACACGCTGTGGCGTGACCTAAGCTCTCGCATTAGTGACTTTTTGAATAACATCACTCTTGGTGAGTTGATGACAGACAATGAAGTACTCGAAATTTCTGATCGTCAGGACATTGATCTGGCGGTAACCCATGGGCTATCAAACAAAAATACAACCGCCGCGCCCATCGGTGTAAACGTCCGCTCTTAGCGGTCAGCTTTTTACATTGGAGTAGAGAATGAAACTGCCGATTTATCTTGATTATTCCGCTACATGTCCAGTTGATCCACGTGTTGCTGAAAAAATGGTTCAGTACATGACAATGGATGGCACATTTGGCAACCCAGCGTCACGTTCGCACCGTTACGGCTGGCAGGCAGAAGAAGCGGTCGATACTGCTCGTGAGCAAATTGCTGACCTTCTAAATGCAGATCCTCGCGAAATCGTATTTACATCTGGTGCGACAGAATCAGACAACCTTGCGATTAAAGGTGCAGCGCACTTTTACTCGAAGAAAGGCAAGCACGTAATCACTTGTAAAACAGAGCACAAAGCCGTTCTTGACCCATGTCGTCAACTTGAGCGTGAAGGCTTTGAAGTGACTTACCTTGAGCCAGAATCAAATGGCTTGATCGATCTAGAGAAGCTTAGAGCAGCCATGCGTGATGACACCGTGCTTGTGTCTATTATGCATGTAAACAACGAGATTGGTGTGGTTCAAGACATTACAGCGATCGGCGAACTGTGCCGTGAGCGTAAAATTGTTTTCCACGTGGACGCTGCGCAATCTGCAGGTAAATTACCAATCGACGTTCAAGAGATGAAAGTTGATCTAATTTCACTTTCTGCTCACAAAGTTTACGGTCCTAAAGGTATCGGTGCACTTTACGTACGTCGTAAGCCTCGTATTCGTCTTGAAGCGCAAATGCACGGTGGCGGTCATGAGCGTGGTTTCCGCTCTGGTACACTACCTACTCACCAAATCGTAGGCATGGGTGAAGCATTCCGCATTGCAAAAGAAGACATGCAAAAAGATTATGATCATGCTTTAGCGCTTCGTAACCGTCTTTTTGATGGCGTGAAAGACTTAGAAGCAGTGACGGTAAACGGTGACTTTGAGCAGCGTGTACCACACAACCTAAACATCAGTTTCGCATTCGTAGAAGGTGAATCACTACTAATGTCGCTTAAAGATCTAGCGGTATCTTCTGGTAGTGCTTGTACGTCTGCAAGCCTTGAGCCTTCTTACGTTCTTCGTGCCCTAGGCATGGATGACGAATTGGCTCACAGCTCGGTTCGTTTCTCGTTTGGTCGTTTCACGACTGAAGAAGAAATTGATTACGCAATTGAACAAATCCGCGTTGCAGTGACTAAGCTACGCGACATGTCTCCTCTATGGGATATGTACAAAGAAGGGATTGATTTGAGCACTGTTGAATGGGCTCACCATTAATCTCAGGGATTGAAATAGAGGATTCGAGGTAATTTATCATGGCATACAGCGAAAAAGTAATTGATCACTACGAGAACCCACGTAACGTTGGTTCATTCGATAAAGAAGATCCATCAGTAGGTAGCGGCATGGTTGGCGCTCCTGCGTGTGGTGACGTAATGAAGCTTCAAATCAAAGTGACACCTGAAGGTATCATCGAAGATGCGAAGTTCAAAACATACGGTTGTGGTAGTGCAATCGCATCAAGCTCACTAGTAACTGAGTGGGTAAAAGGTAAGTCAGTTGATGAAGCGGCAGCAATTAAAAACTCTGAGATTGCTGAAGAGCTAGAGCTTCCACCAGTGAAAGTTCACTGTTCTATTCTTGCTGAAGATGCAATCAAAGCAGCGGTTGCTGACTACAAGAAAAAACACCAAGAATAATTATTCCGTAATATAATGGGAGCTTTGACGCTCCCATTCCAATCGAAATTTAGACAGACTAAGGTGCAGTATGGCCATCACAATGACAGAATCAGCGGCAAGTCGCGTAAGAGCATTCCTAGATAACCGAGGCAAAGGTATCGGTTTACGTCTTGGAGTGAAGACGACTGGCTGTTCCGGCATGGCATACGTACTTGAGTTTGTTGATGAGCTCAATGAAGAAGACGAAGTATTTGAACTCTCTGGAGTGAAAATTATCATCGATCAAAAGAGCTTAGTGTACCTAGATGGTACTGAATTGGATTACGTGAAAGAAGGGTTGAATGAAGGTTTTGAATTCAACAACCCTAACGCGAAAAGTGAATGTGGTTGTGGTGAAAGCTTCAACGTCTAATTGATTGTCCTTCTGGGCAAACGAGTCCGGAAGGCTTTACTAGGACCCGAACTTAATGAATCACTTTGAATTATTTGGGCTACCAAGTCAGTTTAAGCTGGATGGTAGCCTTCTTTCTTCTCAGTTCCGAGAACTACAAAAACGCTTCCACCCGGATAACTTTGCAACGGGCTCAGAACGTGACCGTTTGATGGCGGTGCAAAAGGCGGCGCAAATCAACGATGCCTATCAAGTTCTGAAAAATCCTATTTCTCGCGCCGAGTATATCCTCGCAGAGCAAGGTGTTGAGATCCGAGGTGAACAGCAAACAATGCAAGATCCGATGTTCTTAATGGAGCAAATGGAACTGCGCGAAGAACTGGAAGAGATTGCTGACAAGTCCGATCCTGAATCGGCGCTTTTTGACTTCGACTCTAAGGTCAGCAAAATGTACAAACAGCATCTGGCAAGCGTCGAGCAAGAGCTTGATGATGGTCTATGGGCTGAAGCCGCAGACCGAGTTCGTAAGCTAAAATTCATTGCCAAACTAAAGAACGAAATTGAGCTAGTCGAAGACAAACTCCTCGGCTAGTAAGCGTGACAAGGACCTATCATGGCACTACTTCAAATCGCAGAACCGGGCCAAAGCTCGGCACCTCATGAGCATAAGTTAGCAGCGGGTATCGACTTAGGTACTACCAACTCTTTGGTTGCTTCTGTACGTAGCGGCGATGCAACTCCACTTGCGGACGAGCAGGGCCGTACTATTTTACCTTCAGTCGTTAATTACGCTGAGGAAACGTTAACGGTCGGCCACGAAGCCAAAGCCAAAGCAGAGTTTGAACCAGAGAACACGATTATCTCTGTAAAACGTTTGATCGGTCGTTCATTAAAGGACATTCAGTCCCGTTACTCTTCACTTCCTTATCGTTTTAAAGAGAGTGAAAACGGCCTGCCAATTCTGCAAACACCTCAAGGTGACAAAAACCCGATTGAAGTATCTGCGGACATCCTAAAAGTATTGGGTAAGCGAGCTGAAGATACGTTAGGTGGTGAGTTAGCTGGTGTAGTTATTACCGTTCCTGCTTACTTTGATGACGCGCAACGTGCAGGTACAAAAGATGCGGCGAAATTAGCTGGTCTTCATGTTCTCCGTCTACTTAACGAACCAACCGCTGCGGCAATTGCTTATGGCCTAGACTCTGGTCAAGAAGGTGTGATTGCGGTTTACGATCTAGGTGGCGGTACTTTTGATATCTCTATCCTACGTTTATCGAAAGGCGTATTTGAAGTATTAGCAACAGGTGGCGATTCTGCATTAGGCGGTGACGACTTCGACCATCTATTTGCCGATTATTTAATGGAGCAAGCGGGTCTAGAAGCGCCGCTTTCTGCAGAAAAGAACCGTATACTGTTGAACATTGCTACTGAAGCTAAGATTGCTTTCTCTGAGCAAGACAGTGTTGACGTTGACGTTTTTGGCTGGAAAGGCACCGTGACTCGCGAGCAGTTCGAAGATCTGATTCGTCCGCTAGTGAAGAAAACACTGATGTCTTGTCGCCGTGCGCTGAAAGATGCGGATGTAGATGCGGAAGATGTACTTGAAGTAGTCATGGTCGGTGGCTCAACACGCACATTGCTTGTACGAGAAATGGTTGGCGAATTCTTTGGCCGTACACCACTGACAAGCATTAACCCAGATGAAGTCGTCGCAATCGGTGCGGGTATTCAAGCTGATATTCTCGCGGGTAACAAACCTGACTCTGAAATGTTGCTTCTTGATGTGATTCCACTGTCGCTCGGTATTGAAACCATGGGTGGTTTGGTCGAGAAGATCATCCCCCGCAACACTACGATTCCCGTTGCGCGTGCGCAAGAATTTACCACATTCAAAGATGGCCAAACGGCGATGAGTGTTCATGTGGTACAAGGTGAACGTGAAATGGTTGATGACTGTCGTTCACTTGCTCGCTTCTCGTTAAAAGGTATTCCTCCGATGGCAGCGGGTGCGGCACATATTCGCGTGACTTACCAAGTTGACGCTGATGGCCTTCTTTCTGTTACGGCAATGGAGAAGAGCACTGGTGTTCAATCAGAGATTCAAGTAAAACCTTCTTACGGCTTAAGTGACAATGAAGTGGCGGATATGTTGCGTGATTCAATGACGCACGCAAAAGAAGACATGCAAGCTCGTGCCTTAGCTGAACAGCGTGTTGAAGCCGACCGAGTGATAGAAGGTTTGATTGCAGCGATGCAAGCTGATGGTGATGACTTACTATCAGAACAAGAGAAACAAAACTTGATTAAAGCCATCGAAGCCTTGATTGAGCTGCGTAATGGTGATGATGCAGATGCGATAGAGCAGGGCATTAAAGATACCGATAAAGCGAGCCAAGATTTCGCATCACGCCGTATGGATAAATCGATTCGAGCTGCGTTGTCAGGTCAATCAGTAGACGATATATAAGAGATAAGTAGTTATGCCTAAGATTATTGTATTACCACACGACGATTTGTGCCCAGAAGGTGCAGTGTTGGAAGCAAACTCTGGTGACACCGTTCTAGACGTAGCGCTAAAAAACGGTATCGGTATTGAACATGCGTGTGAGAAGTCATGTGCGTGTACTACCTGCCACGTAATCATCCGTGAAGGTTTTGATTCACTAGAAGAAAGTGAAGAACTAGAAGACGACATGCTAGATAAAGCGTGGGGTCTAGAGCCTGAGTCACGCCTAGGGTGTCAGGCGAGAATTGCTGATGAAGACTTGGTAGTAGAAATTCCTAAATACACACTCAACCACGCTTCAGAAGATCACTAAAACTATCTTCCCAATATAGGGAAGAAGCAAAAGGAAGATGAGCAATGAAATGGACAGATTCTCGCGATATCGCGATTGAACTTTGTGACAAGTTTCCAGATGTCGATCCAAAAACAGTGCGTTTTACCGATCTTCATCAATGGATCATGGAGTTAGATGAGTTTGACGATGAGCCAAACCGTTCTAATGAAAAGATTCTAGAAGCCGTTATCATGTGCTGGATGGACGAAGCAGACTAAGTCTGTAAAACACAGCCTAGTTAACAATTCTTACTAAAAAAAGCGGACCTTTAGGTCCGTTTTTTTATCCAATTGACATTTTTGCCCTACATAATGCTAACATCCGTGAGTTATTAAAAAGAAGCAGCGTAGGCAACGCTGCTATAAGACAAGGAGAAACCATGTCTACACAGATGTCTGTATTTTTAAGTCAAGAGTCGGCAGCACCACATTGGGGTGAAAAAGCACTGCTTTCATTCGCTGAAAACGGCGCAACTATTCACTTAGGTGAAGGTCATGATCTCGGCGCAGTTCAACGTGCAGCTCGTCAGCTAGATGGCCAAGGAATTCGTTCTATTTTTCTTTCTGGTGATAACTGGGATCTAGAGAGCGTATGGGCTTTCCACCAAGGGTTCCGTAACCCTAAAAAACATGGCTCAGTTGAGTGGGCAGCATTGTCTGATGAAGAGCAAGCAGAGCTTCAAGCTCGTATTACTTCGACTGATTTTACCCGCGATATTATCAACAAAACGGCAGAAGAAGTTGCTCCTCGTCAGCTAGCGACAATGGCTGCTGAATTCATCAAATCTGTTGCGCCGAAAGGCACGGTGACAGCTCGTATCGTCAAAGACAAAGACTTGTTGGCAGAAGGTTGGGAAGGTATTTACGCAGTAGGCCGTGGTTCTGAGCGTACTTCTGCGATGCTTCAGTTAGACTACAACCCAACTGGTGACGAAAACGCACCTGTATTCGCATGTCTTGTGGGTAAAGGCATCACCTTTGATTCCGGTGGTTACAGCTTGAAGCCTTCTACCTTCATGAGTGCAATGAAAGCAGATATGGGTGGCTCGGGTACTATAACTGGTGGCCTAGGATTAGCTATCTTGCGCGGTTTAAACAAGCGCGTAAAGCTGATCTTGTGTTGTGCTGAGAACATGGTTTCTGGCCGTGCCCTTAAGCTTGGCGACATCATCACTTACAAAAACGGCAAAACCGTTGAGATTATGAATACCGACGCGGAAGGTCGCTTGGTGCTTGCAGACGGTCTTATCTACGCCAGTGAGCAAAAGCCTGAGTTAATCATTGACTGCGCGACGCTAACAGGCGCAGCGAAGAATGCGTTAGGTAACGATTACCATGCGCTAATGAGCTTTGATGATGAGCTATCGCATCAAGCGCTTACGGCGGCAAACCAGGAAAAAGAAGGCTTGTGGCCGCTACCACTTGCTGATTTCCATCGAGAAATGCTGCCATCTAATTTTGCCGATTTATCGAATATCAGCTCTGGTGATTATTCTCCGGGTGCAAGTACTGCAGCTGCATTCTTGTCTTACTTCGTTGAGGACTACAAAAAAGGCTGGTTACATTTCGACTGTGCGGGTACGTATCGTAAAGCCGCTTCTGATAAATGGGCTGCGGGAGCAACGGGTATGGGTGTTCGTACACTTGCTCGTTTCCTCAATGAGCAAGCTGGAAAATAAGATTGATTGCAGCACTCTCTTGTTTGAGTGCTGCTCTTACCCAGTAAGTCACTTTAAAAGCACAACTATTATTACAAGTACAGAAAGGAAATTTTATGGCTCTAGAAAGAACATTTTCAATCATTAAGCCTGATGCTGTAGAGCGAAACCTAATTGGTGAAATCTACAATCGTATTGAAAAGGCTGGCCTACGTATCATCGCTGCCAAAATGGTTCACCTGACAGAAGATCAGGCAAGCGGCTTTTATGCAGAGCATGAAGGTAAAGAGTTTTTCCCTCCTCTAAAAGAGTTCATGACATCTGGTCCTATTATGGTTCAGGTATTGGAAGGCGAAAATGCGATTGCACGTTACCGCGAGCTAATGGGTAAAACCAACCCAGAGGACGCGGCATGTGGCACTTTGCGTGCTGATTACGCACTCAGCATGCGTCACAATTCAGTTCATGGTTCAGATAGCCCTGAGTCTGCCGCTCGTGAAATTGAGTTTTTCTTCCCTGAATCAGAAGTTTTCTCTCGCTAACTCGTTCATGCATCACTTTTGCGTGATGATCTAGTTCGTAATAACCTCGGAATTGTCCGAGGTTTTTTATTCCGCGTTCTCCATTTCACCTGCGAGTTCATTCGTAATTATTCGCGAAGATGTTGGCTAATCTGAGCATCTTACAGGGGTGAAAGCTTAGTTACGTGTGTTTGTTCTCACTGTTTTCTCTGTACCACTTCTACGCTTTTGTTGTCGGTTGTCTAATCATTATTCTCACCGTAAAGTCTGATTAAAATTTAATCGTTTTTATTTTAATGCCTTAGCAAACTCAGGGTCTTACACCCCTTGTTGTAGCTGCATAAAGGCTGTACAATTCGCGCCCTTATTCTTGTTTCAGTCATTGAGAGGCAACATGACCACTGAAAAAATCAATCTACTCGACTTTGATCGCAAAGGCATGCGTCAGTTTTTCGCGGAAGAACTTGGCGAGAAAGCGTTTCGTGCCGATCAGGTTATGAAGTGGATCTACCATTTCGGTGTAGATGACTTCGAAAAAATGACAAACATCAACAAGAAGCTGCGCGAAAAGCTTTTACACAAGTGTGAAATTAAAGCACCAACTGTAGTAGAAGCTCAGCATTCTTCAGACGGCACGATCAAGTGGGCAATGAAGGTTGGTGATCAGGATGTAGAAACGGTTTACATTCCAGAAGATGATCGCGCAACGCTTTGTGTATCTTCTCAAGTAGGTTGTGCATTGGAATGTAAGTTCTGCTCAACAGCACAGCAGGGCTTTAACCGTAACTTGAAAGTTTCAGAGATCATCGGTCAGGTGTGGCGTGCTGCACGTGAAATTGGTCTTGAGAAAGAAACAGGCCGTCGCCCAATTACGAACGTCGTGATGATGGGCATGGGTGAGCCGCTTCTTAATATGAAGAACTTGATTCCTGCATTGGAGTTAATGCTGGATGACCTTGGCTTTGGTTTGTCGAAGCGTCGCGTAACCGTATCAACATCAGGTGTCGTTTCTGGTCTTGATCAGATGACGGGCAAAATCGACGTTGCGTTAGCGATCTCTCTTCATGCGCCAAACGATAAGCTGCGTAGTGAAATCATGCCAATTAACGATCGTTGGGATATTCAAGATTTCCTAGCATCCGTTCGTCGTTACATTGCTTCATCGAATGCAAACCGTGGCAAGGTAACAGTCGAGTACGTGTTGCTTGATCATGTGAACGATGACATGGACCATGCTCGTGAACTGGCTGAATTGATGAAAGACACACCATGTAAGATTAACTTGATTCCGTTTAACCCGTACCCAGGTTCACCTTACAAGAAACCAAGTAACTCACGTATTGATCGCTTCCAAAAAACATTGATGCAATACGAGCACACAGTTACGGTTCGTAAAACACGTGGTGATGACATTGATGCCGCATGTGGTCAGTTGGTCGGTGATGTAATTGACCGAACTAAACGTACGGCAATGCTGAAAGCGTCACGCGGTGCCGATACCATTGAAGTGAAAGCTGTATAAACGACCGGAATTCAAAAATAGCCAGAGCCATTCGCTCTGGCTATTTTGTTTATTGTTTAGGACATTTTCGCCAAGATTTGGGACTATCACTCTTCAACCTAAGGTTATTTGGGTATAATTTCGAATTCCTTTGTCAAAGTTTGGACAAAAGCTTGAGCTATCTGTTAGTTTGAGTGTAAAGAGTTTTTGTCTTCGTTGCGCATTCGCTTATCATGATATGTAACACTAACGATGACACCGATAATTCTCAGCACTTTCTCACATACGTTTTGCTGATTTTTGCAAAACGGGTATTCGCACTCAGATCGCTGAGAGTTTCTTAAAATTATTATTTTTGGTTAACGCGTTTAGGCTAGCTATCTTTAAAGAGGCTTAAGAACAATAACGAAAATACATGACCACGTTAGCCACTAAAACAGATTAAATACCGCCATTATGACAGAACACGAAAATACGAATGAAGTGCCACTCTCTATTGAAGCTGGCACATTACTGAAAAACAAACGTGAATCCTTGGGAATGAGCCAAAAGCAAGTTGCCGACCGCCTGAGGCTTCGCATTTCTGTGATTGAAGATATTGAAAATAACCGATTTGAATCTCAACAAGTCGCGACATTTACGCGTGGTTACTTACGCTCTTACGCTAAATTCGTAGGTCTTGATGAGAAGGTGGTTTTGACGGCGTTAGAGCAGACTGCCGATGCTCAGCCTCAAGAGCAAGAAATTGAAATGCAAAGCTTCTCTCGTAAAACAAAAGACGAGAAGCACAATAGCCGTATTATGCTCCTTACTTGGGTTATCGGGCTAGTCATTATTGGCATTTCAGCTGCATGGTGGTGGCAAAACCAACAAGAGAATAGCCTAACTAAGGAAGTAACGGATTCAAGTGTTGAAGCGCCGCAGCCCACTGCTCAAGAATTAGCTGATATCGATTTGATGACGGCTGAAGAGTTAATCGCAAGCACTCCTGAAGAAGTTGCTTCAACTAATGAAGGTGTTGCTGAATTGACTGAAGCACCCGTTGAGCAAGGGGCGGATCCTTTGCTGACTGAAACTGAAAATACAACAAGCGTAGATTCTGAAGAACCTGTTGCCGTGATTGAAGCGGCGGAAGAGGAACAGCCTGCGCCAGTAGTACCTGAAGGCATGACACTTCTTACTATGAAGTTTAAAGCGGACTGTTGGATTCAAGTAAAAGACACCAATGGTAAAACGCTGGTAAGTGGTACTCATAAGCCAGGACAAGATGTAGAACTTACCGGAAAAGCGCCATTTAAAGTGATATTAGGCGCACCGGAAGGGGTTACAATGACATTTGCAAGTGAACCTGTCGACCTTTCTGGGTATACTTCAGGCAAAGTAGCTAGATTCACTCTACCGTTATAAAAAATTATGCAACACGAATCTCCAATTATTCGTCGTAAATCGACGCGTATTTATGTGGGTGATGTGCCAATTGGTGATGGTGCGCCAATTGCAGTACAGTCAATGACTAACACTCGCACGACTGACGTAGAAGCGACAGTCGCTCAAATCCGAGCACTAGAAAAAGTCGGCGCAGATATCGTTCGAGTTTCTGTACCTACGATGGACGCAGCAGAAGCTTTCAAACTGATTAAACAGCAAGTTTCTGTACCATTAGTGGCTGATATTCATTTCGACTATCGTATCGCGCTGAAAGTTGCGGAGTACGGAGTTGACTGTTTACGTATCAACCCAGGTAACATCGGCAATGAAGAGCGCATTCGCGCTGTTGTTGATTGCGCTCGCGATAAAAATATCCCGATCCGTATTGGTGTCAATGGTGGATCTTTGGAAAAAGATCTACAGATGAAATACGGTGAGCCTACGCCAGAAGCCTTGGTTGAATCGGCGATGCGTCACGTAGATCATCTCGATCGTCTTAACTTTGACCAATTTAAAGTTAGCGTGAAAGCTTCAGACGTTTTTCTTGCGGTGGATTCATATCGTCTGCTGGCGAAGAAAATCGATCAGCCTCTTCATTTAGGTATCACAGAGGCGGGTGGTGCTCGAGCTGGCGCTGTTAAGTCATCTGTTGGCTTAGGTATGCTGTTATCTGAAGGGATAGGAGATACGCTGCGTATCTCTTTGGCTGCCGATCCAGTTGAAGAAATCAAAGTCGGTTTCGACATCCTTAAATCTCTGCGCATTCGCTCTCGAGGCATCAACTTTATTGCGTGCCCAAGCTGCTCACGCCAAGAATTCGATGTGATTGGTACGGTGAATGCACTGGAGCAACGTTTAGAAGACATCATCACGCCAATGGATGTGTCTATCATCGGTTGTGTGGTAAACGGCCCTGGTGAAGCAGAAGTTTCTCACTTAGGTCTAGCAGGTAGTAACAAGAAGAGCGCATTCTACGAAGATGGTAAACGCCAGAAAGAGCGCTTTGATAACGATGACCTTGTGAATAAGCTAGAAGCTAAGATCCGTGCGAAAGCAGCTATGATGAATGGCGAAAACCGCATCGAAGTTAAAGTACAAGATTAATCTCAACGAGAATTACGGTAAGTATTGTGGCAAAAACAATTCAAGCAATTCGAGGCATGAACGATTGCCTCCCAACTCAGTCGCCACTGTGGCAAAAATTAGAAAACACAGTGAAAAATGTAATTAGCGCATACGGTTATAACGAAGTGCGCATGCCAATCGTTGAAGAAACAAACCTATTCAGCCGCGCTGTTGGTGAAGAGACAGACGTCGTTTCAAAAGAAATGTACACCTTTGATGACCGTAACGGTGACAGCCTAACACTTCGCCCTGAAGGTACGGCGGGCTGTGTACGTTCATGTATCCAAAACAGCCTGATCAACCGTGATGAACAGCGTCTGTGGTACATGGGGCCTATGTTCCGCCATGAACGTCCGCAGAAAGGTCGTTACCGTCAATTCCACCAGTGTGGTGTTGAGGTGTTTGGTCTAAATGGTCCAGATGTTGATGCAGAGCTTATCATGATGACGGCGCGTCTATGGCGTGAGCTAGGTATCAATGAACATGTTCGTCTTGAGCTGAACTCTATCGGTTCTCAAGAAGACCGCGCAGACTACCGTACTGCACTGGTTGCATTCCTTGAGCAACATATTGATGTGCTAGATGAAGATTGTAAGCGTCGCATGCACACGAACCCACTGCGTGTTCTGGATACGAAGAACCCAGACGTTCAAGCTATTTTAGGTGATGCGCCTCGCCTTTCAGATTACTTGGGTGAAGAATCTAAAGCACACTTCGCAGGTCTATGTGAACTTTTAGACGCCGCAGGTATCAAATACACAGTTAACGAACGTCTAGTTCGTGGTCTGGATTACTACAATCGCACGGTATTTGAGTGGATCACTGAGAGCCTAGGTGCTCAAGGCACTGTATGTGGCGGTGGTCGTTACGATGGCCTTGTAGAGCAATTAGGTGGTAAACCAACACCAGCGGTTGGCTTTGCAATGGGCCTAGAGCGTCTAGTACTGATGCTAGAAACGTTGGAACTGACAGACGTTCGTCGCAGTGTTGACGTGTACGTAGTCACAGCGGGTGAAGGCACCATGATGGCAGGAATGAAGCTAGCAGAACAGCTTCGCGAGTCTGTTCCAGGCGTTCGTGTGATGAATCACTTCGGTGGCGGTAACTTCAAGAAACAGTTTAAACGCGCAGACAAAGTTGGTGCTGTTGTAGCATTGGTTCTGGGCGAAAACGAAGTTGCGGATAATACCGTAGTACTGAAAGACTTAGCTGGTGGTGAGCAAGAGACTTACAACCAAGCAGAAGTTGCAGAAAAGATCGCAGCACTGATTTAAGTCTTTTAGTAATCTAACAAAATTACATCCTAGTTCGTAAGCTAAGGCTCCCAAATGTGGAGCCTTTAAACGAAATAGGAACAATGGCAGCTAAGCTGCCATTTACATGTTTTAAGAGGACAGGAAGTGGAACTTTACGATACTGAAGAACAACAAGTTGAAGCCATTAAAGACTGGTGGAAGGAAAACGGCAAAGCCGTCATCATCGGTGCGGTTGTTGGTTTAGGTGGTCTATTTGGCTGGCGTTACTACCAGGATTCTGTGATTCAGGCGAGTGAAGCAGCTTCTCAAAGCTACACGACAGCAATGAATGCTTTGCAAGACAAAGGCACTGATGCTCAAGCTGACGTGAAAGCTTTCATTGAGTCAAATGAAGTAAAAGAATATTCAGTATTGGCTGCACTACAACTTGCTAAAGCACAAGTTGAAGCTCAAGACCTTTCTGCTGCATTGGAGCAACTGAAGTGGGCGCAAAGCAACACTCAAGATGCTGCGTTGTTACCATTGATTAGTTACCGCATTGCGCGTATTGAGACGGAAATGGGTAACTTCGACGCTGCAACGGCAGAGCTAAGTAACGTCACTGATACAGCATGGACAGGTCGTATTGCTGAACTTCGTGGCGATATTGCGATTCGCCAAGGTGACAAAGATGCTGCGTACGCTGCGTATACTGATGCTCAGCAAGCGGCAGATGCAAGCCCGACACTACAAATGAAATTGGACGATCTGGCGAAATAAGGACCGCATTGGATGAAAAGAGTCTTTAAGAAAGCCTTGCTAGGGGCGTTAACAATGGGAGTACTTGCCGGTTGTGCAGGTGAGAAAGACACCATTGTAATGGCGCCACTACCTCAGGTAGACAGTCAGTTTACAACCAGTAGTGAGTGGAGCACATCGGTTGGCGATGGTGTTGGTCATTACTTTTCAAAACTATCCCCTGTATTTGCGAATGATACATTGTTCGTGGCAAGTCGTGATGGCTTAGTAAAAGCGCTGGATCCTGAGAATGGTAAACAACGTTGGCAAACGGACCTAGAAGAAGATGTCATTGCTCGTCTCTCTGGTGGTATCACAGCGGCATACGGAAACCTTTACATTGGCTCTGAGAATGGTGAAGTCATCTCTCTTGACCAAGAAACAGGTGAAATTGTTTGGCGTGTAAAAGTTGGTGGTGAGGTACTGGCGAAGCCAGTTGCAGATTCAGGCCTTATTATCATCAATACTAGCCGAGGCATGCTGATTGCCCTTAATGAGAGTACAGGTGAGCAACGCTGGGCATTGAGCACAGAAGTGCCGAACTTAACTTTACGTGGCGACAGTACTCCGACTGCAATTGGCGGCGGTGTATTTTGGGGAACGGCAAATGGCCGACTCGCAGCTGCTATCGTTGAGCGTGGTCAGTTGATTTGGCAACAGCCTGTTGGTACGCCAAAAGGCGCGACAGAAATTGATCGTTTGGTTGACGTTGATTCATCGCCAATTGTGCTAGGCGGTACTCTTTTCACCATTGGATACAATGGTCAACTTATCGCCATTGACTTACGTTCAGCGAACCCGATTTGGAAGCGTAATTACTCATCTGCGACAGACATTTCTACAGATGGTAGTCGCATCTTTGTGATAACGGAAAAAGATCATGTTGTTGCCGTTGATTCACGAAGCGGGACTGAGTTGTGGGAAAACAGCTTGCTTGAGCACCGACAACTTACAGCGCCAGTTATTGTTGGCAATTATCTCGTTGTCGGTGACACGCTTGGTTACCTTCACTGGATGGATCGTTCAACGGGCGAATTTGTTGCGCAGCAGTTTGTCGATGATAGTGGCTTGGCAGTTGGCCCGACGTTATTGTCGGATGGTTATGTGATTACAACTCGCAACGGCGATGTAAAGAAACTAACCATTAACGAATAATATCGTGATATAATTCACATTCGGCTCCTGGCTGGTGACAGCTAGGAGCCGTTTTGTTGTTTGAATTTATTAACCCTGACGTGGTTATAGGTAAAAAGCTGGTTTGATTTGGCATCGAGCAAGTCGTTACCTATAACTACAGAAGAAAGATTATTGTAGAGGTTGTTATGGTACCTGTTGTAGCTCTAGTAGGGCGTCCGAACGTAGGTAAATCTACACTATTTAACCGATTGACTCGCACTCGTGACGCGTTGGTTGCGGACTTTCCAGGCCTAACGCGAGACCGTAAATATGGCCAGGCGAGACTTGGTGAAGAGCACGAATTCATTGTGATTGATACTGGTGGTATCGATGGCACAGAAGAAGGCGTGGAAACAAAGATGGCAGAACAGTCATTAGCCGCGATTGATGAGGCTGATGTTGTATTGTTCCTTGTTGACGGTCGTGCTGGTCTGACACCTTCAGATGAAGCAATTGCTGCGCATCTGCGTAAAATTGAAAAGCCAGCGATGCTGGTAGTAAACAAAATCGATGGTATTGATGCCGATGCGGCGTGTGCTGATTTTTGGCAGCTCGGCGTGGATGATATGTACCAGATTGCGGCTGCTCATGGCCGTGGTGTGACCGCTTTGCTTGAGCGTGCTTTATCTCCATTCTTTGATGATCTACTAACAAGTGAATCTGAAGAAGGTGAGCTTGAAGACCTGACTGGATTCGAAGACGAAGAGCCTCTTGTTGAAGATTACACTGAAGAAGACGCAGAAGCTGAATTCAAACGCCTTCAAGAGCAGCCGATTAAGTTGGCGATCATCGGTCGTCCTAACGTAGGCAAATCGACACTGACTAACCGTATTCTGGGTGAAGAACGTGTGGTTGTATACGATATGCCTGGTACAACGCGCGATTCTATCTACATCCCGATGGAGCGTGATGGACGCGAATACGTACTAATTGATACCGCAGGTGTTCGTCGTCGTGGTCGTATCAATGAAACGGTTGAAAAGTTCTCTGTTGTTAAGACGCTGAAAGCGGTAGAAGATGCAAACGTCGTTCTACTGGTGATTGATGCACGTGAAAATATTTCAGACCAAGACCTAAGCTTGCTTGGTTTTGCACTGAATGCTGGCCGCTCAATTGTCATCGCCGTTAACAAGTGGGATGGTCTAGACAGTGACGTGAAAGAAAGCGTGAAGAAAGAACTGGACCGCCGTCTAGGATTCGTCGACTTCGCGCGTATCCACTTTATCTCTGCGCTGCACGGTACTGGCGTTGGTCACTTGTTTGAATCTATTCAAGAAGCATATAACTCGGCGACAACGCGTGTGGGTACGTCAGTACTGACGCGTATCATGAAGATGGCTGTGGATGATCACCAACCGCCAATGGTTCGTGGTCGTCGTATCAAACTCAAATACGCACACGCAGGTGGTTACAACCCACCGATCGTTGTTATCCACGGTAACATGGTTCGTGAATTGCCAGATTCGTATAAACGTTATCTGATGAACTACTTCCGTAAGTCTCTGGAAATTATGGGAACACCGATTCGCATTAACTTCCACAACAGTGATAACCCATACGAGAACCGTACGAATAAGCTTACGCTATCACAAGAGCGTAAACGCAAACGTATGATGTCGATGGTGAAAAACCGCAATAAATAATGAAATTCGAATACCCAAGTTTCTACTTGGGTATTTTTTTATCAAAAGTAATCGTAAAAATGACTATCACAGCAACAAAGACTCGTTTTTGTCATCAAACATGGCAATTAGAAGCACAAATACAGCTCGTTCAATCTACGGAAGAAGTGACTTACGTTATTACAGATGTCACGCCGTTCCATCCCGTTAGTCACATGTGGCCGGATCACCCTGCAGATAAAGGAACGTTGAAGGTGAATGGGTCTGAGCATGACGTAGTAGATTGCCAAGTTGGAGCAGTGGAGCAGGAGAGTGGTGCTTTGTATGTGGGTAGTGACATCCCTGTAAAGCGTGATGCTGAAGGTTGGGTGTTTGTCGTTGTGCATGTTTTATCACGTACGGAATCACTTGTTACTGATGATTTGGTGACATTGGCGGTAGATAAGGATTACCAACGCGCTTTGAGTCGAGGCCACACTGCAGGACACTTAGCGTATTTGGCGTTGAATAAAGTACTAGCGGAAGACTATTGGCGAAAAGACGCAGACCGCAAAGACCCACATGGTTATTATGACTTTAATAGCTATGCACAAGTTACGAGTTATGTTACTCCAGACAAGTGCCTCGATACGTACCGTTTAGGCAAAACACTCCGTAAAAGAGGATTAAACAGTGCAGATATGCTGAATGACCTCCAGGCGATTGCAAAAAAAGTGAATAGCCAACTTGTGGAATGGCTTCGACGAGATGCGATGATCACCATGGAATGCCACGGTGACAGATTAACGGATTCTCGCTATTGGAAGTGCGATTTAGGGGAAGGTCAATTAGCGGTAATCCCTTGTGGTGGAACGCATGCGAGCCATTTAAATGAGTTTGCTTTTATCCAAGTTAAACTCGTTAAGCTCGACGCTCAAACTATCGAAATGCACACCAATGTAAACACTGCTTTTTGAATAAGATCTTTTTATTAAATTCTGATTTTTCGTTTAATTAAATCTTTTTAAGGTTTTTTATTCTTCCTTAAATTGGAATGCAGAATATGTAACTTATGCTTTCGGTGTGTGGTTATATAAATATTCTTTTAAGGGGTGATCGCTGATCAAGGAGTAAATATCAGACGATCAGTATAAGATCCTACGTATCAAGTATGGTTAACGCCTCGTGAAACTTGTTGGGGCGGTGATGAAGATCAACATACTTGTTCGCTATTTTGAGTAGCATGCGTTACTCGAAATTGCTTAGTTTAGAGAGAGGAACGGGATATGCAGCAGAACATTTGCCCGACTTGCAATGTCGAACTGGAATGGACAGGACAATACCATTGTGCACAGTGTGAATCGGATTTTAAAAAAGTAGGTTTTTGCCCTGATTGTGAGGCGGAGCTGGAGAAGCTGCAAGCATGCGGTGCTGCGAGTTACTTTTGTAATGTGTGTAATGAACTCAAATCAAAATCACGTGTCCGATTTGAGTTCCAGAAAATCAGTTAACCAGAGTTTGTATTCAGTTAACGGTAGAGCGAACGTCGCCTTCGGCTAATCGAGTAATCAATATATCTCCCGATTTTACATCTGAAGATTGAGTAATCACTTTACCTTGCTCAGTTTGAGTAATTGAGTAACCTCGTTTCAATGTCGCTAGTGGGCTGACGGTGTCTAACTTCTCTGCAGCAATCGCGAGTTGATGGCGCATAGTCAGTAATTTGCGATCCATTGCATCCATGAGCTTTTGCTCAACACGTTCTAGCTTCGACTTCTGCTCGGCAAGGCGTGTTACAGGAGAATTTAATTGCAGCCGATAATGTTGACGCTCGATTCGCTGTTGACGCAAGGCAATAAAACGACTCATCGCTCGCTGTAAGCGCATGTCCAACTCATCTAACTGTTGCGTCTGACGTTGCAAGCGATAGCTTGGGTGCTGTCTCTCTAGACGGTGCACTAATTGAGCAGATTGCTGCTTTTGTTGTGCTAGGTAGTAACGCATCGCACTCGCTAACTTATGCTGGCGGGTAACTAAAGCTTGATCTTTGTGGCTGTTATCACGGCTTACTAGCTCAGCGGCTGCTGATGGAGTAGGCGCGCGTACGTCGGCGACAAAATCAGCTATTGTCACGTCAACTTCATGTCCAACGGCGCTAATAATAGGAATTTGGCTTGCTGCAATCGTGCGAGCTAATATCTCGTTGTTAAAGCACCATAAGTCTTCTAATGAACCACCACCTCGGCCCACAATTAGTACATCACATTCATCACGGCTGTTAGCGCGACCAATGGCTTGTGCAATTTGAATGGCTGCGTCCTCACCTTGTACCACTGTCGGATAAATCACAACAGGTAGGGAAGGATCACGACGTTTCAATACGTCTAAGATATCGTAAAGCGCGGCACCAGTTTTCGATGTGATGACGCCAACACGTTTAGGGTGCTCAGGCAAAGATTGCTTATTGATTTGCGCGAACAACCCTTCTGCTGCAAGCTTCATTTTCAGCTCTTCAAACTCTTGTTGAAGACGGCCATCACCTTCCGGTTGCATGCTTTCGATGATCAATTGGTAGTCACCGCGAGGCTCATAAAGAGACAGACGAGCTTTTACTAGGACTTGATTACCGTTAGCGGGTTTGAAAGTAACGCGGCGATTGTTACCACGAAACATGGCACATTTAACTTGAGCGCGAGAGTCTTTAAGAGTGAGGTACCAGTGACCAGAGACAGGAGCTGAAAAGTTGGATATCTCTCCGACGAGCCAAACGATCCCCATTTCGTTTTCAAGGAGTAAACGAACTTCTGCGTTGAGACG
>NZ_JAWPOJ010000278.1:0-1224 GCF_033344235.1 Vibrio sp. Vb1554
AGAATCGCCTTTACCATAGATATTCATGTCACCAACATCGAAGAACAGCTGGTTTGTCTTGGTTGGCTCGACCGTGATTTGAATATCGTCTGAGGTATCAAATACGCCATCAGGGCCGCTATTTACCATCTCGGTAGAATCAGGAATGTAAGCAAAGCCACCAGGATAACGGTCGACCAAACGCACTCCTGAGAATGGGTTGTCGTTTTCGTTGGTGATCACCACTTCATATTCAACGACTTCACCGACACTGGCTTCCGATTTGCTTGCCACTTTAGTGACTTTCAGCATGCCTTCGTTGTAAGCCTGCTTTTTCACTTTGATCGTGACATTCGCAGATGCCGTTTCGCCCGTCGATGCCGCCGCCGTGAAGACGTTGGTAAAGTTGTCATCAATGCCTTGATTGATCTCACCTGTCACGACGATTTCAAACTCGTTGCCTTGGTATGCTTTCAAGGTATGGTTGGAATTGACGTTGTTATCCGAATCCACAGAGACCACAACGCCAGATTTCAGCTCTGTGATGGTCGCTTTCCATGTCGTGGACAACGCATTACCGTTGCTACCAATCAATTTGTCGATTTCGTCCAACAAGTTCACGCTCTCTGCATCACCAGAGCCACGGTTAACCGCCGTCATCGTGAACGTGATTTCATCGTCATCATTGGTGTATTCGGCTTTATCGGCCACTTTCGTCACCGATAAGATGATCGGTTGCGGTTTGATAATGGCGACATCTTCTGCCAAAACATCGCTTTCCGATTTGTCGTATGCGTAAGCGTGGTTGGTGATTTCGCCCATCGCGTCTGCATTGACCACACCGGTAATCTCAATGTCTAACGTGTCGTTTGGCGCAAGAATCACGCGACTGTTTACATCCAGATTGTCGCCCTGAATTTGCGGCAGAACGATGGTTCGTTCATCGTTGTATGAACTGGTCATACGCCAACTGGTAAATGCTTCAGCTTGAGTGTCGTTGATGGTGTTGACCTTGAGTTCTGAGATCAGATCTTTCAGTATCATCTCTTCAGTAAATGAACCCGATTCATTCGTTAACACCACGTGGTAAGTAACACTCTCTCCCGGACGGTAGAACTCATCGTCAACGGTTTTTTCAAGTTTGACCGACTCCGGCATCGCCAGCAGTGTCGCTGTTGAATCTTGCGTTTCACCACGGAATGTGGCGCTGGCGGTATTCTCAATTTCGCCAGTAGCGTATTGGTT
>NZ_JAWPOJ010000279.1:0-1224 GCF_033344235.1 Vibrio sp. Vb1554
CCACCATAAAATCCACTAAGTCTTCAATGCTCTTTGGCTGATGGTAGAAGCCCGGAGCCGCTGGCATGATGGTGACGCCCATTTGCGATAGCTTGTGCATGTTCTCAAGATGCAGCGTTGAAAATGGCGTTTCACGAACCACGAGCAACAGTTGCCCGCGTTCTTTCATTACCACATCAGCCGCCCGTTCGATCAAGTTGTCCGACATGCCATGCGCGATCGCCGCAACACTTCCTGCTGACCATGGGCAAACCACCATTTGCTTTGGTGCCGCTGAGCCAGACGCTACCGGTGAGAACCAGTCATCTTTACCACAAACAGTGATGTTATTTGGATCACAGTTGAGATGTTCCACCAGCGCTTGCTTTGCGGCTTCTGGCCCACTTGGCAGCTTAAGGTTGTGTTCGGTTGCCATCACAACGCGAGCCGCCGAAGAAATCAGAACGTAGACATGATAATCCGCCGCGACCAAACATTCTAAAAGACGAAGGCCATAAGGAGCACCAGAGGCACCCGTTAATGCCAACGTGATGGCTTTTTTCTGAGAGGGTTGTATTTTGTTGTGCATATCAATCAGGCTTTTTGTTTTAACTGCTCAAGAAGTTTTCCGTGAATACCACCAAAGCCACCGTTACTCATTACCAGAATTTGGTCTCCAGGCTGAGCACGTTCGACGATTTTAGCTACAAAATTATCTATATCGGCATCGACAAACGCTGGCTGCTTGCATTGCTCAGCAATGTCTTGCACCGACCATTCGATATTGTCTGGCTGGAATAAGAACACTTCATCTGCGCTGTGTAGCGAATCCGCGAGTGTGTTCTTATGAACACCACGCTTCATGGTGGCAGAGCGAGGTTCCAATACAGCAAGGATACGTTTTTCACCCACTTTGTTACGCAAACCGCCCAGTGTCAGTTCAATTGCCGTAGGGTGATGCGCGAAATCATCGTAAACCGTGATGCCTTGTTCTTCACCTTTGAGCTCTAAGCGACGCTTAGTGTTGATAAAACGCCCCAACGCCTGACAAGCAAGTTCCGGCGTTACACCAACGTGTCGTGCGGCAGCGATCGCCATCAGTGCATTATCCACATTGTGGTCACCCACTAAATCCCATTCGACGGTACCGACCTTCTCGCCTTGCAAAGCAACGTCAAATTTTGAGCCATCAAGCACTAATTTGTGCGCTTGCCAGTCACCATTCTCACCAGAGAACTGTTTTTC
>NZ_JAWPOJ010000280.1:0-1221 GCF_033344235.1 Vibrio sp. Vb1554
CATCAACGCGTACTCGCTTGTCGTTTGAGACCGCGATTCAACGCATTGGTGGTGATGTCATTGGTTTTGATAACGATGGTAATACGTCTCTGGCGAAGAAAGGGGAAACGCTTTCTGATTCTGTACAAGTTATCTCTTCATACGTCGATGCATTTGTGATGCGCCACCCTCAAGAAGGTGCAGCGCGCCTTGCTTCCGAGTTTTCGAATGGCGTTCCAGTGATTAACGCGGGCGACGGTGCTAACCAACACCCAACACAAACTCTGCTTGACCTCTACACCATCGCGGAAACGCAAGGTCGCTTAGACAACCTAAACGTAGCATTTGTCGGCGATTTAAAATACGGCCGCACCGTTCACTCACTGACTCAAGCACTGGCGAAGTTCAATAACATCCGCTTCTACTTTGTCGCTCCAGACGCATTGGCGATGCCAGAGTACATCTGCGAAGAACTCGATGAAGCTGGCATTGAATACAGCCTACACACAGAAATGGAAGCGGTAATTCCTGAGCTCGATATTCTTTACATGACTCGCGTTCAAAAAGAGCGTTTTGACGAGTCTGAATATGCGCACATCAAGTCAGCTTACATTCTGACGGCGGCTCTATTGGAAGGCGCGCGTGAAAATCTAAAAGTACTGCACCCGCTACCTCGTGTTGATGAAATCACGACAGACGTAGATAAAACCCCACACGCGTACTACTTCCAGCAGGCACAAAATGGCGTGTACGCTCGCCAAGCGCTGTTGGCTTTGGTTCTAAACGAAACACTGTAATCGAGGAGATAAAAACATGGCTAAAGAAACTCAATTGCAGGTAGAAGCAATCAAAAACGGCACCGTCATCGACCACATTCCAGCACAAATTGGTATCAAAGTGCTGAAATTGTTCGATATGCACAATTCTTCTCAACGTGTAACGATTGGTCTGAACTTGCCATCTTCAGCTCTGGGTCACAAAGACTTGCTGAAGATTGAGAACGTGTTCATCAATGAAGAACAAGCAAGCAAACTGGCGCTGTACGCACCGCACGCTACGGTAAACCAAATCGAAAACTACGAAGTCGTGAAAAAACTGGCTCTAGAGTTGCCAGAGAAAATCAACAACGTGTTTGAGTGTCCAAACTCAAACTGTATCTCTCATAACGAGCCAGTAGAAAGCAGTTTTAAAGTTTTCGAGAAGAAAGAAGAGATTCGTTGGGAGTGCAAATGCTGTGAGAAA
>NZ_JAWPOJ010000281.1:0-1220 GCF_033344235.1 Vibrio sp. Vb1554
CTTGCTGACGATCCGCTTGGGTTAAGTTGCTATGAGCATCGCTTGCTACACTGGTCGAGTTACTTTCGACTAAATCGCTGGTAGAACGAATCTGGCCAACTAACTCATTCAGTTGATTCGCCATGCTTGCAACGCCGTTATTCAAATTCACAATCTCATTTTTAGAACGTTTACGAGACGACGGAATTTGTAAGCTGACTTCACCATTAGCTAGGCGCGTCATGTAAGAGTTCAACACCGTTAGAGGCTGTAAGCTGCGGTTTAAGAACAGAGTGAGCACAACAAAAGTGATGCTCGCTGCTACCGAAGAAATGATGGCTATCAGTTTAAGTAGCGTGTCGCTGCCTTTGGTCACTTCTTTGATGAATGTACCGCCCAGTAGTTTCCAGTTCCAGCCAGGTACTTCGGTGAACACTAAGTATTTTTCACCTACGGTTGATCCGTATTGGAATGGGTAGCGGATCAGACCACTCTTTTGTTCGAAAATCTTATGGAAAGGCTTGTTACCATCGTAATCACGAACTTCTACGATTGAAGGATCGGTAGCGCTCTTAGTTGGGTGGAGTAAGTACTTACCAAGATTGTTTTTGTCGTTATCGACAATGATGGTGTAGCCTGTGTCGCCCCACTTAATCTCTTCTAGTGCATCAAACAGAGTTTGTGTGGCTTGGTCTACTGGCAAACCGATAAATGACAAGCCAGATACGTTACCGTTAGCGTCTTTGATTGGTGCGTAATAGGTAATGTAGCGTTCGCCATATAGTTTGATTTGTGCGTAGTAAGGTTTTCCGCTCTTTAAGAGTTGGTAACCAGGATGGTTGCGGCCAAGAGTCGTACCTACTGCACGCTTACCTTGCGGGTCTTTTAATGATGTTGAAACGCGAATGAAGTCATCACCAAGTGGTGCAAATAACGTTGCGATTGCTCCGGTATCACGTGTGAAGCTGTCGACCAGCTTTGTGTCGTTAATCAAACTTTCGCTGTATTGCGTGATATTTGGTACTTCATGGCCCATGAAGTCTACCGTGTAGTTTTCTACATAAACGCCTGCAAGGTAACCATTGCGAAAAGTTGATTCGAGTACTTGAGCAGTATGAAGGTAAGCATCGAACTGACCGGCAATGGTTTTTGCCATCGACTCGACTTTGGATTGATGTTCTTTCAACGTCCTTTCTAGCAGCACGCCAGATGCGTTTCGATAAACGAGCGCAGCAATGCTG
>NZ_JAWPOJ010000282.1:0-1219 GCF_033344235.1 Vibrio sp. Vb1554
ATTCCGCTACACTAGTCTGGCTTTGGGACGGCCCCAATGGCACGTTATTTGGAGGTGATATGCATTGTCCTTTTTGTTCAGAGAACGATACAAAAGTAATTGATTCCCGATTGGTTGCGGATGGTCATCAAGTCCGTCGCCGCCGCCAATGTTTAGCCTGTAGTGAACGTTTTACTACGTTTGAAACGGCAGAATTGGTCATGCCTAAAGTCATTAAGTCGAATGGCAATCGTGAACCATTCGATGAAGATAAAATGGTCGGTGGCATTCAGCGCGCATTAGAGAAACGTCCGGTAAGTGCCGACTCTATCGAGCTTGCAATCAGTATGATTAAGTCGCAACTCCGCGCAACTGGTGAGCGTGAAGTACCGAGCCAAATGATTGGTAACTTGGTTATGGATCAGCTTAAAGAGCTCGACAAAGTGGCTTACATCCGTTTTGCATCGGTTTATCGTAGCTTTGAAGATATTCGTGAATTCGGCGAAGAAATTGCCCGCCTTGAAGACTGATTAAATCATGCCTCAACACACTTTTGCGTCTCCATTTTCTCCTCAAGATTTTTCAATGATGTCGCGTGCGCTCAAGTTAGCTCGACGCGGCATTTATACGACGGCTCCAAACCCGAACGTCGGTTGCGTAATTGTTCGTGATGGCGTGATCATTGGTGAAGGTTATCATCATCGCGCTGGAGAGCCGCATGCTGAAGTGCACGCGATGCGTATGGCTGGTGATAAAGCCGAAGGTGCAACGGCATACGTTACCCTTGAACCGTGCTCCCACTATGGACGCACGCCACCTTGCGCTGAAGGGTTGATAAAAGCCAAAGTGGCGCGAGTAGTGTGTGCGATGGAAGATCCGAATCCAAAAGTGGCTGGACGTGGCATCCAAATGCTACGTGAAGCCGGGGTCGAGGTTCAGGTTGGATTGTTAGAAAACGATGCGATTGAGCTCAATCGTGGCTTCATTAAATTCATGCAAACAGGCATGCCATTTATCCAATTAAAAATGGCAGCAAGCTTAGATGGACAGAGTGCGCTAAGTAATGGCAAGAGCCAATGGATCACCTCCCCACAGGCTCGCCAAGACGTGCAGCGTTATCGAGCGCAAAGCGGTGGTATTCTGTCTACAAGCAAAACAGTGATGGATGATAACGCTTCTCTCAACGTTCGTTGGGATGATTTGCCGCAGAGTGTTCAAGCGCACTATGAGCTGACGGAAG
>NZ_JAWPOJ010000283.1:0-1218 GCF_033344235.1 Vibrio sp. Vb1554
CAAAGACAAATTGTTTGAGAGCAGTGTTTGTAACGCCATTCACATCTTTCTCAGAATCATTGACTATGCGAATAAAAATGTCTCGCGAAATTTAGCCGATGAGCCTGCATATTTGAAAGACCTTATCAAACATAGAAGCCCAGCACATGGGCGTCAATAACACAAATGAACAATTTTTGAACAGATTGTGAAGGTGGAGAATTATCAGCAATTTATCGAAAATAAAAAACCGAAGCACAAAGCTTCGGTTTTGATTTAGGAGCTCTGACGGATTGATTCGATAGAACCATTCTAGTCAGAGCGTAAGGTGTAGAGTATTAGCTACCAGTTGCAGGACAGCCTTTCACTGCTTGGCTATTGCTGAAGTACTTGATGTTGTCTAGGTTCTTGTTGTAGCTATCCGCCGAGATTTGCGGGTTGTTTACGAAGAACTCACGCAGTACTGATGCGTCTGTCATTTGAGTTGATTCAACTTGGATAACTGGGTAGTCATCACCGCCTGCAGCGCTGAAGCTAATTACAGCGAACGTGTAAGTTGCGTCTAGGTTGAAGCCTTTACCGTTAATGTCAGTAATAGTTACTGAGCCAGCATCACAATCTACATCTAGAGTGATGTTGTCTAGTTGAGCGTAAGCACCAGAACCCGCAGATTTCGTAGCAACGACGTCTAGGTATTCTTTTACTTCTTTACCTGTCATGGTCGCTTTTGTTACGAAGTTACCAAATGGTTGTACTGTTAGTACATCACGGTAAGTGATATCGCCAGCTTGGATTGAATCACGACCACCACCGGAGTTCATCACACCAAAGTCTGCTTTCACTAGCTCGTATGTACGGTACGCTTCACCTAGTAGGTGGCCAAGGTTTGTTTGCTGTGAGCGAACTACACCGCGGTCGCCTTCAAGTTTGCCATCCGTAGAAGATACTTTAACGTCAAGCAGATCTTGACCTTGCTCTTGGTAAGTACGAAGAATTTGCTTAACTACAGCATCTGGCTTGATTTCTTCAGCGATGAATTGGTAGTCACCGTTCGCATCTTTTGCCTTTAGGTTAACTGGAATCAAAGCGTAGTTTGCTAGGTGCAGTTTGCCATCGTAGTATTCGAAGTCTGCACGACCCACATATTTACCCCACTCATGCGCTTGCATGATGTATGTGCCGTTTTGTTGGTCTGGAGCACACTCGTCACCTGGTTTGAAGTCTGCGTATTCGTTAGTA
>NZ_JAWPOJ010000284.1:0-1216 GCF_033344235.1 Vibrio sp. Vb1554
GTACGGTTGGGAAACCATTACGGAAGCTCTGAAATTCGGTGGCATCACTCACATGATGGACCGTCTATCTAATCCAGCGAAAATCAAGGCGTTCGAACTTTCTGAAGAATTAAAAGACCTAATGCGTCCACTGTATAACAAGCACATGGACGACATTATCTCTGGTCATTTCTCTAGCACCATGATGGCTGACTGGGCAAATGATGATAAAAATCTTCTAGGATGGCGTGCAGAAACTGGTGAAACTGCATTTGAAAATTACCCAGAAACGGACGTTGAGATTTCTGAGCAAGAGTACTTCGACAACGGCATTCTAATGATTGCAATGGTTCGTGCTGGGGTTGAACTGGCATTTGAAGCGATGACAGCTTCTGGAATCATCGATGAATCAGCGTACTACGAGTCTCTACATGAACTTCCGCTGATTGCTAATACTATCGCACGTAAGCGTCTATATGAGATGAACGTGGTTATCTCTGATACGGCTGAATACGGTAACTACCTATTTGCTAACGTAGCAACGCCTTTATTACGTGAGAAATTCATGCCTTCTGTTGGTACAGATGTTATTGGTAAAGGCCTAGGCGAAACGTCTAACCAAGTGGATAACGCGACTCTTATCGCAGTGAACGAGACTATCCGTAACCACCCAGTGGAATACATTGGCGAAGAACTACGTGGTTACATGACGGATATGAAGCGCATCGCGGTTGGTGGCTAATTCTCTTCGCTGTACAGCATTGAAGATATTAAATTAACTCCAGACAGAGTGGAGTCGATAAATACAAAAAACACGACATCTAATTAAAAGGCTTGGTCTCCGTTGACCAAGCCTTTTCGTTTTTAGTCGATTTTTCCATGTGCTGATAAGAAAAACGCTCCTGTCGAAGGAGCGTTTAGGGGCTTATTTATCAGCTAGCTTTTCTTCAAGCTCGGCTAATTTCTTTTCCATTTCCGTCAGCTTTTGACGCGTGCGTAGTAAAACTTGAGTTTGAACATCAAATTCTTCGCGGCTTACTACATCTAGCTTATTTAGTTGGCCTTGGATTACTTGGCGAACTTTTTGATCAACGTCTGCGCCTAGCTCTTTTACTGGTGCTGGCATTGAGTCATGAATTTGTTTAGCAATTTGCTCTAATTTCTTTGGGTCAAACATAGTGGCTAAAACTCCTTTTGATTTGCCGACATTCTAAGTAAATGATACGGGAAAGTCGCC
>NZ_JAWPOJ010000285.1:0-1214 GCF_033344235.1 Vibrio sp. Vb1554
CATTCCTCTTATTAAAGAGGCACTAAAAGAAGCAAACTTAACATCCCAAGACATCGACGGCGTGGCTTACACGGCCGGTCCTGGTTTGGTTGGTGCTTTGCTAGTGGGTGCAACCATCGGTCGCAGTATTGCTTACGCATGGGGTGTGCCTGCTGTTCCTGTTCATCACATGGAAGGTCATTTACTTGCGCCAATGCTAGAAGACAACCCACCACCATTCCCATTTGTGGCGGTGTTGGTTTCTGGCGGTCACTCGATGATGGTGGAAGTAAAAGGCATTGGTGAATACAAGATTCTAGGCGAATCCATTGATGATGCAGCTGGTGAAGCATTTGATAAGACAGCTAAGCTGATGGGGCTAGATTACCCAGGCGGTCCTCTGTTATCTAAGCTAGCAGAGAAAGGTACTCCGGGTCGCTTTAAGTTCCCACGACCAATGACCAATGTGCCGGGTTTGGATATGAGTTTCTCTGGTTTGAAAACCTTCACGGCAAACACGATTGCAGCGAATGGCGATGACGAGCAGACTCGTGCTGATATTGCGTACGCTTTTGAAGAAGCCGTTTGTGCAACGTTGGCAATCAAATGTAAGCGTGCATTAGAGCAAACCGGTATGAAGCGCATCGTTATTGCTGGTGGTGTAAGTGCGAATCGTCGCTTGCGTGCAGAGCTTGAGAAGCTTGCGAAGAAAATCGGTGGTGAAGTGTATTACCCACGTACCGAGTTCTGTACTGACAACGGTGCAATGATTGCGTATGCAGGTATGCAACGTTTGAAGAACGGTGAAGTTGCAGATATGTCGGTAGAAGCGCGTCCGCGCTGGCCAATTGACCAGCTAACGCCAATCGCGTAATCAAACCTTGTATATTGACTGGCCTCTATTTATAGAGGCCTTTGTTTTTGTGGTTTATTTCCCCAAGAAAAAGGTGCGAGATTTCCAGACTGATGTGAGCAGTTTTCTTTGTGTTCAGTGATAGGATGGCGCGGAAGAATAATAAATGGATATAACAATGAAGAAGTTTGAAATTGAAGGTCAGCAACTTGCTTACCTAGACAAAGGCGAAGGGCCTGTGCTGCTGTTTGGACATAGCTATTTGTGGGATTGCCAAATGTGGGCGCCTCAAATTGAAGTTTTGAGCCAGTCCTATCGTTGTATTGTGCCTGACTTATGGGCGCATGGTGAATCGGACGCCGCTCCTGCTTCGACCACGTCT
>NZ_JAWPOJ010000286.1:0-1214 GCF_033344235.1 Vibrio sp. Vb1554
TCTGTGTCGCTGGAACAAATTGAGCAAGCTTTTATCTCCAAACAAATGGAACTGGTTTCTGATTTGGTTCACGGCGTGATCAGCCGTCACCTCAGCCTTGAACGTGAAGTCAAGTTAAGAAAGCGAGCGGAAGAGTCAGAAAAAGCGACGAAAGAGTTTGTCGCGATGATTAACCACGAGTTAAGAACGCCACTTAATGGCGTACTCGGCAGCGCAGAGCTGTTAAGCAAAACTCAGTTGGGAGAAGATCAACGGCAATATCTCGGTAATTTGATTCAGTCGGGCGATTTACTTCGCGTCATCATCAACGACTTGCTCGACTTCAGCAAGATGAATGCTGGCATGATGGAAATTATCGACAAGGTTGTTGCGTGGGATGATCTCGAAAAAGCCATTACGGGCGTATTTGCTGCGAAAGCGGCAGAGAAGCGCATTCATTTTTCTATCGACAAGAAGTTGGGCATTCCGGAGTTTCTGATTGGCGATTTAGAACGAATCACCCAAATCTTAGTCAATCTGATTGGGAACGCGATCAAATTTACCCATTTGGGCGGCGTGGTCTTGCGAGTCGAGTGGGTAAACGGCACTGCGTTTTTTGAGGTGGAAGATACCGGAATTGGGATACCGTTAGCGGCGCAAAGTTCGTTGTTTGACCCTTTTGTACAAGTTGACCGTTCGGCAAAACGCAGTTTTGAAGGCTCAGGTTTGGGCTTAGCGATTTGTAAGAACCTCGTGGATTTAATGCAAGGTGAGATCAGTTTCGAAAGTGAAGAGCGCAAAGGTACAACCTTTAAAGTTTCCATCCCTTTAAAAGAGGGGCAAGCTCAAGGCGCAGCGTCGGGGGAGTTGGCTGTTGTCGAACGAAGCGACTTAGCTGGGCGCTCGATATTGGTGGTGGATGATATCCGAATGAACCAAGTCATTGTGACGCAGATGCTGAAAAAGCTCGACATTACTCCTGATTTAAAAGCCAATGGTTTGGAAGCGCTAGAAGCGGTTAAAAACAAAGATTACGAATTGATATTTATGGATTGTCGAATGCCGGAAATGGATGGTTACGAAGCAACGGCTCACTTGCGACAAAAAGGCTTCGACCGTCCTATCATCGCCTTAACAGCAGGCACAACGATTGAAGAACGTCAAAAGTGCATTGATTCAGGCATGGACGACATCCTCACTAAGCCGTACACCGCAACCGATATCGAACAGATTAT
>NZ_JAWPOJ010000028.1:0-54099 GCF_033344235.1 Vibrio sp. Vb1554
GTAATGTTTGAATTGACTGTGCTGAATCCGAAGATTCAATGGTCACTTCGTTTCATTGAAACCTAATTTGATACCGAAGTATCGAATTGGATTATCATCAACGAGTGCCCACACAGATTGATAGGTTCTTATTTTTAAAGAGCTTTTCTAACATTTTCAGCAACTTAGTTGCTCGTCGTTAGGGGTGCGTATCTTACTTCACACCGTAAGAGAGTCAAGCATTTTTTTCAAATTTCTTTTCTCTCAATTCCGACTCGCTGTGTGACTTTCGTCTCACTCCGTGTCGGTGGATGCGCAGTATAGGGAGTTGAGAAATTAGTACAAGCGTTTTTTGCAAATAAAAAACCAACCGGTCACAAATTATCCAAAAGTGCGATATTTGCATATTTCTTCGTCACATTTGAGACATATCACAGCAATTGGTTGGAAAAACACCAACCATATACGTAAGATTCATGTGTCTATTCTGTTAATGGACAATCGATCTCTTTATCACTATGTGTAGTAATTAAAATGACGTCTAAAAAAAATCTGATTTTATGTGTTGGGCTGGCCATCGTTGGGGGAATCATTTTCTCTCAATTCATCATCCCACCAGCCTTGAGCTTCCTCATTGGTGTTATCGCTACTGCTTTTCTTTTTTCATTTTCTAGCAAAACACCTGTTCTTCAATCTTCGGAGCCTGATCCTTCAACTAAAACGCTGTATGTCGGCAACCTTCCTTATAAGGCCAATGAGAGTCATGTTCGCGATTTGTTTGCTGAATATGGACAGGTCTATGCGGTACGCTTAATGAAAGATAAGCGTACTGGAAAAAGAAGAGGGTTTGGTTTTGTAGTGATGGCTGCGGCAGATGCCAAGCCAGCTATCGCTAAACTTAATGAAAAGGAATATATGGAGAGAACGCTAAAAGTGAGAATTGCGAACGATCCTAAACATCCGGATGGTGGTAAACCTGAACAGGATTAAAACCTAGCTTCTTTAAACAAATGTTCAGTGCATCTTCCTGCCAAGGAGTTGCACTGGCATAAATCGACTTACTTCCCTCTTCTGTATCCTCAATTTCATCACTTAATAGCAATGCTTTTACTCGACGTGCAATCGCTGCGCCTGAATCAATTAAAGTAACGTCCCCACCCAAAGCTTGATGAATCTCCTCTTTGATTAAAGGGAAGTGAGTACAACCGAGCACCGCAACATCGACTTTATCGCGAAGGGGAAGCAGGATATTTGTCAGTTCGTCGAGAGAAACGCTGTTGCCTCGCAACTTCTCTTCGGCCATATCTACCAAGCGAGTTGATCCCACCAGCTCAACTGGTTTGCCTTGCGCAAAGTCCCGTATTAACTCGTGAGTATATTGGCGTGTTACTGTCGCCGGAGTGGCGATCAGCCCTACCCCTTTTGATGCTAAAAGCGATGCGGGTTTAATCGCAGGGACAACACCAACAACGGGAATCGATAAATTTTCGCGTAAGGAAGGAAGCACTATGGTGCTCGCCGTGTTGCAAGCAATGACAACAACGTCGACTTGGTGTTCTTCGACTAATGAAGAGACCAGTTGGTTAACTCGTGAAATGAGTACAGCCTGATCGAGTTCACCATAAGGGTAAGCCTGATTATCGAATAAGTATAAGTAGTCTAACTGGGGCAATAGGCGATGTATCTCTTGGAATACAGAAAGACCACCAACACCAGAGTCAAAAACTAGGACTTTTTTCTTACTTGCTACTCGCACGAGTCTTACCTAAAGAACAGAAACGTTGCGATCATACTGCGTAGATTTGTTTTGGCAATGCTTTAGCATGGTATCTTTGATGGCTGAATCTATCTCCAGATTCTACATCTCGCTTCGTCAACTCGATATGTCCTTGAAAAGATGGCGAAGACGTAACCAATGTGTGAAATTCACCATTTTCCCCACAGGGATCAATTTGACTTGGTAATGACTCTATTAGGGCTTTGTCATACCAGCTACCACACCACTCTGGAGGGAGAACTCTTCCGTCGATGGTGATTAACATCGTTTGAATACCACGCTCTATGATTTCCATCGCTAGTTTTTCGCTGCTCTCCCCTAATAGAGGAAAGACGCATTCCCAGCCAACAGGTTCAATATAGCTGCGTCGGTAATCGGCAATGCCATTGCAAAACATATCACCAAATGCGACAGCTTCTATGTTCAGACCACTACTTTGTAATGCATTAACGATGGTTGATTGATAAATTTCGTTACTCGGAAAGACTTCAGGCAGTTCGATAGTAATGAGCGGAAGCGCAAGCAAGTCTGCTTGCATTTGTACAACCTCAAGCGGAGTTGCTTGAAAAGGGACTTCTTTTCCTACGTAAGTCGTGTACAAACCGACAACTTGATAATTTGGATTCTCGTTAAGGCGCTCAAGCGTTAATGTCGAATCTTTACCGCTGGACCAACTGATCACCACTCGCTTGGGTTTCTTCATTCGATTTTCCACCACAAAATATTAAAAACCGCCCGAAGGCGGTTTGTGCTCATTCACGATTAGAATTCGTAGCCAACGTTGATATAGTACGCTCGCTCTGCAGCAGGGTAACCTTTTGCCATCTCATACTCTTCATCAAGTAGATTATCGATACGAGCACTAATAGAGGTCGACTCATTCGGATAGTAAGTCACTGCCGTATCAACCAACGAGTAAGAAGAAAGCGTAATATCTTGTGAAGGCCAAGTGCTGTAATCCACATCTGGACGCTTACCGACGTACTGATAGCTAACCGACCAATCCACTTTATCGAAGCTCACTAAAGCATTCCACTTATACATTTCTTTAGCGCGACGCTGCAACTGATGCCCTTTATCGTCTTCAGCATCTTTGTAATCTGCACTCAACTGGTGCTGCACAATCCCTGTATCAAACTCAGCAACAAGCTCCACACCTTGGATATGTGTTTCACCATCGACATTCAAATATTTGTATGTGGTTGGATGGTAATCGATAAGATTCGTGATTTTATAGTCATAACCCGTTACGGACCAAAAAACGCCTTGGACATCACCGCTGAATGCTAGCTCCCAAGCATCTGACTCTTCCGGCTTAAGATCTTTCTCACCGTATGTTGGGTCATACTGTTGATATAGGTTTGGAGCCTTAAACGCAGTACCAAAAGAAGCTTTAACCCCAAACTCTGGCACAAACTGGTAACCAGCCGCTAAGCTGTAAGTGAAATCACTACCGTATTCTTCGTTATCATCAAGGCGAGCACTGCCCTCAAGCATTGCTTTATCAATACTGGTGGTTGCCATACCAAACAGAGCGCCATTGGTACGATCAAACGTTTTATTCGCACTCTTGTCTTTATAAGACTCATTACGCCAGTCAATACCACCAGCAAACGTCGTATTGTTGTTTAGCAAGTAACTGTTGGTCCACTGGACATTTTGCTGCTCAAGTTCATCTTCAGTACCTGAGTGTTTGCCTTTTGCTTGCTCATAGTTCCAAGACTTCTGTTTCTGTGCTGTTACTTGTAGTTCTGACATCACATTATCAGACTGATACTTACCGCCCAGAGTGACAGAAAGATCGTCTTTTTCTGCTTCGTAGTAACCGCGACTGCCGTAGCTGCTGTCATATTGATAAACATTTTCGTAAGCACGCAGGTTACCAAATGCAGACCACTGGTCATTGAAGTTATGCACGTAACCTAGCAGACCATTCTTTGTATCAAAGCCATGGCGATCACCGTCATTAACTCCCGGTACAGGACGAACGTTATAACCATCATCACTTTCACTACCAAGCGCGATATTTAGCTGGCCGCTCTCTGTGACTTTAATACCAGATGCCACACTCAATTCTTGATAATCTAAACTACCTAAACCCGCACTTAACTTCGTTCCTTCTTCGTCAGCACGCGCAATGGTGATGATATTGATCACGCCACCAATCGCTTCTGAGCCATAAAGTGACGCACGCGCACCACGCACGTACTCAATACGTTGAACGTAAGTAAGTGGGATTTGGTTAAAGTCCACAGCGCCCTTCGCTGCTCGTGCAAAACGTACGCCATCAACCAGTACTAAAACTTGGTCGGAACTGGTTCCACGAACAAATAAAGACGCTAACTGACCACGACCACCATTTTGTGAAACTTGAATTCCGGTAAGGCGACGCAATACATCTGGTAGGGTTTTCGCTTGAATGCGATCGATGTCTTGTCGAGTAACTACTTCGACATCTGCCAACGTACGGCTTTCGGCTTGCTCAAAACGGTTTGCAGTAACAACGATGGTTTCGTCAGTGGAGGTTTCTTGGGCCTGTAGATAAGAGACAGGTGAAAGCAGCGATGCCAAAGTTATCGCCAGTGCGGATTTTCTCATTGTATTGTCCTAAATCGCGTAATTCCTTCCGAGCCCTGTCATCATGACAGTCCAGTGCTGTGGCTCAGTTGTTGGCAGGTATTCGGACTCAAGAGCACGGGTGTACCGCCTACTTGCTCGACTTCCCACATAAACTAATGCAGTGTCTGATGAGCGTTCGTTCTCTTTTACCGCTGCGCGTCAGTTCTGGATTCACACCAGATTCCCATTTCAGCCATCTAGATTGCTAGATAGCACCAACTTGAGGCAAATATTATTCAGCTATTGATTATTTGTCCAGCCAATATTGCCCTTAGAAGTTGTAACGTTTTGATTGATTTTGCTTTCTACTCTGCCTGTACGCACTATCTTTAAATCAATTCCAGTACAAAACTGGACATCCTATTGAGATTGAATAAAATCTGCGCTCTTAAATTGAATGCACCATAAAAGGTAAGATCATGGCTACTCTTGATGTAAACCCACAACGCTACCAAGAACAACTGGCTGAAAAAGTCGAACGTCTCACGGATATGTTCGCGCCATACAACATGCCAGAACTGGAAGTGTTTGAATCACCAGAGCAGCACTACCGCATGCGTGCTGAGTTCCGTGTTTGGCATGAAGGCGAAGATCTTTACTACATCATGTTCAACCAAGAAACTCGTGAGAAGTACCGTGTTGACCAATTCCCTGCAGCAAGCCGTCTGATCAACGACCTGATGCCGCTATTGGTTGAAGCGATGAAAGACAACGACTCACTACGTCGTAAACTGTTCCAAGTGGATTTCCTATCGACGCTAAGTGGTGAGATTCTGGTTTCACTCCTTTACCATCGCCAACTTGATGAAGAGTGGATTGAAAACGCGAAAGCCCTTAAACAGCGTTTGAATGATGAAGGCTTTAACCTAAACATCATTGGTCGCGCTCGTAAGATGAAGATTGTCCTAGACCGAGACTACGTTATCGAGAAGCTCGATGTAAATGGTCAAAGCTACATCTACCAACAAGTAGAGAACAGCTTCACTCAGCCGAACGGCAAAGTCGCAGAGAAGATGCTGGAATGGGCGGTCGACTGTACCCAAGAAAGCACTGGCGACCTACTAGAGCTTTACTGTGGTAACGGTAACTTCTCGCTGGCGTTGGCACAGAATTTCGACCGCGTACTGGCAACTGAGCTAGCGAAGCCATCTGTGGTATCTGCACAGTACAACATCGCCGCCAATAAGATTGATAACGTACAAATCTTACGCCTATCAGCCGAGGAATTTACTCAAGCGATCGAAGGTAAGCGTGAATTCCGTCGTCTACAAGATGCAGGTGTAGATCTGAAGAGCTACAACTGCAACACGATTTTTGTCGACCCACCACGTGCTGGGATGGATGTCGATACTTGTAAAATGGTGCAAGGTTACGAGCGCATCATGTACATCTCTTGTAACCCTGAGACTCTAAAAGAGAACTTGGACATTCTATGCGAAACACACAACGTGACGCGTTTTGCTCTGTTTGACCAATTCCCTTATACCCACCACATGGAAGCTGGCGTGCTATTGGAACGTAAAGCTTAGTCCACCAGCTTCAGACAAAAAAAGCGAGCTCAATGGCTCGCTTTTTTTAATTCGTTTTACTTATTCCGCAGAAGTCTTCTTGCTGACAAAACCTAGCTTCTTACCAATCCATGCGAGTAAGATCATTGAAACCATGATCGCGAAGAAGTTTGAGCCTGCTTCTGGGTATTGCGCTTTAATAAACGCAGAGTGACCAAACGCACCTACGAAGAAACACGCCAAGCCAACTAATGGGATATCTTCTGATACCGGATTATTTAGGTACTCTTGGTAAAGAGCTTGTACAGCCAGTACGAGTGCAATCAATGGGAAGATTGAAAAAGACACTTCACTCATGGTCAACCATGACAACAAAGCATCACCACACATACCTGCAACCAGTGCCAAAATCAGCGTTTTCTTTTCAGATTTATTTCCATTCGACATTATTCTATCCCGCCTTTTAATCGGTTACGTTCACGTTCTTTGCGATACCAATAGGCCCCTTTGGCTATCATTCGCAATTGCATGATCAATCGCTCGGCGAGTTCATCGCGCTCACGTCGATCTAAATCTAAAGCTTCAGCCCCCGAACTGAAAACCAAAGTCACAGACGCTTCTGCTTGAGTATACGCCTCTTCTCTGGTCACGCCGGTGCTCATTAAATACTCGGTTAATTCTGCCGCAAAATGCTGGATTTCTCGAGCAACAGCGGTACGAAATTCAGCAGAAGTGCCGGAGCGCTCACGCAACAACAAACGAAAAACGTTCGGACTACTTTCAATGAATTCCATAAAGGTTTCGACCGAGGTACGAATTACGCTACCTTCTTTCACAATACGTTGACGCGCCTGACGCATCAGTTGACGTAGTAGCAAACCGCCTTCATCGACCATGGTTAAGCCTAGCTCATCCATATCTTTGAAGTGGCGGTAAAAAGAAGTCGGTGCAATCCCTGCCTCTCGGGCGACTTCTCGCAAGCTAAGGCTGGAAAAGCTGCGATCCGCACTTAATTGACTAAATGCCGCATCGATCAATGATCGACGTGTCTTCTCTTTTTGCTGTGCGCGGATTCCCATCGATTTCATTCTTAACTTGCTCTTTTTCTGTAGGGTACAAGAGCCTCAATATAACGCAATTTGCTCCTACGGAGAAAGATATGTTGCTTCGCTCGCTCTGAGCGCCGAGAACGTTACTATTGGCATGCATCTAATTGCAATGTTCTCGATGCAATTTATAGACATACAACATACCAAATCACCCTTTTGGTCGATTCTGCGTGATCACTTCCACTCTCTAACAGGCATGACGTGTACCAATAGAGTAAATGAGTTAAAATCGCGCTAAAGCAATGTTAAGCAAATATAACAAGGAAGGCATCATGGCGCATGTTAATCACTATGACGTGATCGTAATCGGTAGTGGCCCTGGCGGAGAGGGGGCTGCAATGGGATTGACCAAAGCGGGACTGAATGTTGCCATTGTCGAGAAAGAAAGCAGTGTCGGTGGCGGTTGTACTCACTGGGGTACTATTCCATCAAAAGCACTGCGTCATGCCGTTAGCCGCATCATCGAATTTAATAGCAACCCGCTATTTTGTCGAAACAACACCAGCGTTCATGCAACATTTTCTGACATTTTAGGTCATGCTAAATCGGTCATTGATAAGCAAACTCGACTTCGTCAGGGCTTTTATGACCGTAACTCATGCACACTTTTGTTCGGAACCGCGCGATTTATCGATAACTACTCAATTGCAGTGATGCAAAGCGACGGCACAGAAGAAATCTATTCAGCGGATAAGTTTGTCATCGCGACGGGTTCTCGCCCGTATCAGCCTAACGACGTAGATTTCTTGCATGAGCGCATCTACGACAGTGATTCCATTTTGAGCCTGAAACACGACCCTCGCCATATCATCATTTACGGTGCGGGCGTTATCGGTTGTGAATACGCTTCTATCTTCCGCGGCCTTGGAGTGAAAACCGACCTTATCAATACCCGCGACCGCTTGTTGGAGTTTTTGGATAACGAAGTGTCAGATGCGCTGTCTTACCACTTCTGGAACAGTGGTGTGGTAATTCGTAATGATGAGACCTATGAAAAAATCGAAGGCACAGAAGATGGCGTGATTATTCACCTACAATCTGGCAAGAAGATGAAGGCAGACTGCTTGTTGTATGCGAATGGTCGAACAGGTAACACCGATAAGTTGAATTTGGGTGCAGTGGGTCTGGAAGCGGACTCTCGCGGACAACTAAAAGTAAACCGTAACTACCAAACCGATATCGAACACATTTACGCTGTAGGCGATGTCATCGGTTACCCTAGCCTTGCAAGCGCCGCTTATGACCAAGGGCGATTTGTCGCACAAGCCATTACGAAAGGTCAGGCAGAAAACTACCTGATTGATGATATTCCAACGGGTATCTACACCATCCCAGAGATTAGCTCTGTGGGTAAAACCGAGCAAGAGCTAACAGCTGCGAAAGTACCGTATGAAGTAGGACGCTCTTCGTTCAAGCATCTAGCTCGTGCACAGATCGCAGGAAAAGACATCGGTAGCTTGAAGATATTGTTCCATCGTGAAACCAAAGAAATTTTAGGGATTCACTGTTTTGGCGAACGTGCCGCGGAAATTATCCACATCGGTCAAGCCATTATGGAGCAAAAAGGCTCAGCGAATACCATCGAGTATTTCGTCAATACCACCTTCAACTATCCAACAATGGCCGAAGCGTATCGTGTCGCTGCGTTGAATGGTTTGAACCGCTTGTTCTAATCTATGCTTCTTGATAGCAGACAGAAAAACAGCAGGCTTGGACCTGCTGTTTTTATATCAACATTGTGTTAGGAAGGTATCCTTGTGCCATTGGTAGAGAAAGATAACCCCTAAACCAATACCCCGCATCAACATAAAGCTCGTCATTGCAAACCACAGCGCGTGATTTTCCCACTCGGCGAACAAGTAAAAGACAACGAAGAAACTGCTGGTCGCGACAAACATACTATTGCGCATGTCTTTGCCTTTGGTTGCACCGACAAAAATGCCATCCAATAGAAAGCACCACATCGACGCAAGTGGCATCACCACCAGCCAAGGTAGATACACCGCTGCTTGCTGTTGTACCACCTCAATTGAAGTGATCATGGCGATCAACTGCGATCCCGCCAAACCAAAGAGCGCGGTCAGTCCTAAGCAAATAACCAAACTCCAAAAGAAAGTGCCGACAAGCGATGCACTCAATTGTTGCCTATCTTTGGCACCAATCGCCTTCCCGACCATGGCCTCCATTGCGTAAGCAAAGCCATCCATGCCATACGAGATAATCATCAGGAAGCTCATCAGAACCGCATTTGCAGCGACAACCTCATCACCAAAGCTCGCACCTTGGAACGTCATAAAGCTAAAGGCCGCTTGCAGACACAAAGAGCGTAAGAAAATATCACGATTCAATTTCACGAATCGCCCTAAACCGTGTTGAGTGCTGGTTAGCAACTTTTGAGGTGATGGTAATTGCCTCTCTCGCCAGGTTTTCCAGACACACATGAGACCAAAACCCATGCCTGAGTAGTCAGCAATCACGGATGCCAGTGCAGCGCCTTCTACTTTCCACCCCAAACCAATCACAAACAACAAATCGAGGACAATATTCGTCACGTTAGTGATGATCACCATCCACATTGGTGCTTTGGAATTTTGCGTTCCGAGCAGCCACCCCAACAACACAAAGTTCATTAGCGCAGCGGGGGCACTCCACACACGGATAGAGAAATATTGCATGCCGTAGTGTTTTACCTCTGCGCTGGCGTCACTCCAGCCAAAGATCAAATCAGCAATCGGGTTATGGGCAATAAGGAAGACTAACGCAAACAGCAGCGCCATAAGTGAGCCTTGCATGAACACTAAGGCAAGTTGCTTTCGGTCTTCACCGCCATAGGACTGCGCCGCCAACCCAGTAGTCGACATACGCAAAAAACCAAGCAGCCAAAATGTCACGCTGATCATGGTACTGCCCAACGCAACACCGCCCAAATACCAAGCGTGGTCTAGATGACCAATCACCGCAGCATCGACCAAACCGAGCAATGGAACAGTAATATTCGACAGCACCATAGGTATCGCTAAAGCTAAGACTTGGCGATGAACTTTTGGGTTAGATAAAGGAGAGAAGATTGAATTTGTCACAGGCACCTCATCAGTAAGATCGACGAGTGTACCTGAGCGCTTAACGACTAGCCAATTACCACTTGATATGAACGAGTACTGGCGTGAGGCGATGCTTCAACATTGGAATCTTATTAAGCCAACGCTGCCAAGCTTTCCAACGAGAACAGAATCTATCGAATGGCGAGAAAGCTTTCACCCACTGTGCCCATGGTAACCATTGCAATATCTGTGCTGCAGGCGCTTCAAAGCCATGAGCATAACGATCAGAGCCAAGCTTTTGTCCCCACTTGGTTTCCGTTAAATCTCCTGCCAGCACCATACACAGTTCAGCAGAAACAAAATGTCGACCTAAGGTTTGAATAAATTTCGCGACTTGACGCTCTGTGCAATCGAGCAGTGCCATTTCACATAAAATGAGTACCGGTGCTTGCTCTGGAATGGCTAACGTCTCTAGCCACGACATTTCATCCACACTGCCACAGCGATGTTCATAACGTTCATTTTTGTGGAACAAGCGCTGACGCCATACCAAATTTTCCGTCACATCCAGCTCTATCCAATGGCAGCGTCCATTATCCAAACGATAAAAGCGGGTATCCAGCCCCGCTCCGACATTGATTATCCAAGCATCGGGATACTGCTGTAAGAAGTGACTAACCTGCTGGTCACAAAGCTGAGTCAGCGTCACGTGCAGCAATTGCTTCTGCGCAATATCACCACTTAAACAATCCGGCGCCATCTTACAGCTCAAACACGCTTTAGCAGCTATCGGATCGTACACCAAGCCATTGTCGACCATGCTTTCACGGCTACGCAATAACAGTGGCTTCAATAGATGGTTAGGAACTTGATGTTTAGACTGAGACATGGGCATTTCCTGCGCCAGAGAGAAAACATAGACATTAATAAAGATGATAATGAATATCAATTACATTATCAAGCTTATAAATTGGCCAAAACAAACAAGGTCAAGATGATGAGCAAGCTTTTGGAGGAAGTAGAAAAAGAGAAAAGAAGAGAAAAGACAAAACAGCCCAGATCAACTGGGCTGCTTAAATACACTTACATCCAATCGGTATTACGAATAATACCAACGGCTAAGCCTTCAATCGTAAGGTGCTGAGACGTTAAGTCCACTTGGATTGGGGCAAACTCTTCATTCTCAGCATGCAGTAATATGGTTGAGCCTTTGCGCTCCAAACGCTTCACAGTCACATCATCATCAACACGCGCAACGACAACTTGACCGTCTCTCACGTCTTGGGTTTTATGCACCGCGAGCAAATCGCCATCCATAATCCCGATGTCTTTCATACTCTCGCCATTTACACGAAGTAAGAAATCCGCTTGCGGTTTGAACATCGCAGGATCGACTTGGTAGTGCGCCTCTACGTGCTCTTGAGCCAAGATTGGCTCACCCGCTGCGACTTGACCAATCAAAGGCAAACCCTGCTCATCATTGGCTGCGTCTTCAAGCAGGATACGAATCCCACGAGAAGCGCCTGGAATAATTTCAATTGCTTGCTTACGAGCAAGCGCTTTTAGGTGTTCCTCTGCGGCATTCGCAGAGCGGAAGCCAAGCTCACGCGCAATCTCTGCACGAGTTGGTGGCATTCCGGTGTCATCGATTTTACTTTTAATCAAATCGAAGACTTGTTGTTGGCGTGGCGTTAACGGCTTCATGTCTCACCTGTCTTTTTATACAGTTAACTGTGAGTATATCCAGTAAATGCTCAAATGAAAACCCAATTGGTTGTTTTTTAATTTATTTGTGGAGAGCTTTCAGCTTACCGATTAAGTTCATTCTTTATTCGTTTAAAACACCGACTTTTCAGTTAATCAAGTCAAAGCAATAACTTAGGGGTTCGACTAATTTACAGCCAATAAAATTAAAAGGTTTGACCAGTTTCTGGTATCCTTGCAGCGCTTAAATTTTATCGCCTAGGCTTATTTCTATTGCCGTACTCATCTCTTTTTATAGAGAAGACATGCAAAGCGGAAACTGAAATAAGGTTAGGCCTGTTTGAATACCTATTGAGGCTGTGAACTTTATGTCTTCTGGACAATCATTTTCACGTTCATTACTAAAACTACCTTTATCGGTACTGGTAAAGGGCACCACAATCCCGTCGAACCCGATTGAAGATCTGAACATCGACCTAACTAAACCGATTGTATATGCCCTGCCGTTCCGCTCGAACGTGGATTTGCTGACACTGCAAAAACAAGCCATGAGCCTTGGTCTACCCGACCCGCTCAGCCCGCTGGAAATCAATGGCAAAACGCTGAACCGTTTCGTCTTTATCGCTGCGCGTCCAACTGTGATGAACAACGATAATGATGTCCCAACCGATTCTGTTTCTCTGTTCACTGACTTACTGGAACTGCACAAGCTGGATAGTGAGTTGGATGTTCAAATGATCCCTGCAACCGTGCTTTGGGGTCGTAAGCCAGGTAAAGAAGAGAACCAAAAGCCTTACCTTCAACCGATGAATGGTCCGCAAAAAGCCAAAGCAGTAATGGCGGCGGGACGCGACTGCTTAGTTCGCTTTAGTCCCGTGGTATCTCTGCGTTATATGGCAGACTCTCACGGTACCGACAGCGCAATTGCGCACAAACTGGCTCGCGTGGCGCGTATCCACTTCTCACGCCAGAAACTGGCTGCTTCAGGCCCAAACCTGCCACAACGCCAAGTGTTGTTTGCTCGTTTACTAAAATCTCCAGCTATTGAACTGGCGATTGCTGACGAAGCCAAGATCAAAAACATCTCGATTGATAAGGCACGTAAAGAAGCCCACGACATCATGGATGAAATCGCCGCCGACTTCTCCTACAGTCTAGTGAAAAACGGCGACCGCATCCTGAGTTGGTTATGGACAAAACTATACCAAGGTTTGCACATCAATAACGCCTCGACTGTGCGTCGTTTAGCGCAAGACGGCCACGAAATTGTGTACGTTCCGTGTCACCGTAGTCACATGGACTACCTGCTGTTGTCTTATGTTTTATACCATGAAGGCATGGTGCCTCCGCACATTGCGGCAGGCATTAACTTGAACTTCTTCCCGGCCGGTCCGCTTTTCCGTCGTGGTGGGGCGTTCTTTATTCGTCGTAGTTTTAAAGGCAACAAACTGTACTCAACCATTTTCCGTGAGTATCTAGCTGAGCTGTTTGCCAAAGGCTATTCAGTCGAGTACTTCAGTGAGGGTGGTCGTTCACGTACAGGTCGCTTACTGCAAGCGAAAACGGGTATGCTGGCTATGACCATCCAAGCAATGCTACGTGGTCTAAACCGCCCAGTAACACTAGTGCCGGTCTACATCGGTTACGAGCACGTAATGGAAGTAGGCACTTACGCGAAAGAGCTGCGTGGCAAACGCAAAGAGAAAGAAAACGCAGGGCTTGTACTGCGTACTCTGCGTAAACTGCGTAACTTTGGTTTGGGCTATGTGAACTTCGGTGAGCCAATTCAGCTCAACCAATACTTGAACGAGCATGCTCCTGAGTGGACGAAAGACATCGACAGCATGGGTGGTAACAAACCACAATGGATGAATCCTGTGGTGAACGACCTCGCTAATAAGATGATGACGCACATCAATGATGCGGCGGCGGCAAACGCGTTGACCTTGTGTGCAACCGCACTGCTTGCTTCTCGTCAACGTGCACTTTCTCGTGACTCGCTGATCAACCAGATCGAGTGTTACTTAAAGCTACTCAAAAATAATCCGTACTCAAGCACCTCCACTATCCCTACCGAAAGTGCTGAGGAGTTGGTCGATCATGCAATTTCGCTTGATAAGTTCGTGATTGAAACCGATAGCATGGGTGACATCATTTCGCTGGACCGTAGCCAATCGATCCTGATGACTTACTATCGCAACAACATCATTCACTTGTTCGCTCTGCCGTCATTAATTGCCCAAATGCTCATTCGTCAGCGCAACCTTTCGGTAGCCAAGATTCAAGCGAATGTCGCGCAAGTCTACCCATTCTTGAAGAAAGAGCTGTTCTTAAGTTACCAAGAAGACGAGTTAGATGAATTGGTCGTTAAAACACTGCATGAATTTGCCGATCAGAAAATGATTAGTCTGGATGGTGATAAGCTAGAGATCAATCAGTCGAACAACCAGCCTTTGGTTCTGTTAGGTCGCACGATAACTGAAACGCTGCAACGCTACTCTATCGCGATGAACTTGCTTGTTGCTTACCCTGAACTCGGTAAATCGGACCTAGAGCAGAAGAGCCAAGATATTGCTCAGCGCCTAGGGCGTTTGCACGGTATTAATGCGCCAGAATTCTTCGATAAAGGTGTGTTTACCGCGATGTTCAATACGCTCAAACAGCAAAAATACCTCGATAACGATGGTAACTGTGACACGAAGAAAACGCAGCAATTTGCACGACTACTGTTCACTCTGCTTTATCCAGAAGTGAAACTGACGATCGAAGAGAGTATTCACCAACTTCGGTCGTAACCGTTTTATCTTCTTTCAATAAGAAAAAGGCATCCAATCGGATGCCTTTTTCTATTTCTTCGCTTACCAAAATGCGACCAGTAACCCTATCGCTATCACCATGCCAACATAATTGTTGTTAAGGAAAGCCTTAAAGCACAACTCACGCTCACGGTGACGAATTAAGTGCTGCTGATAAACAAACAACGACGCTGCAATCAAAAGGGTCCAGTAGTAACTTTGTCCCAATTGGTAGAACTGTCCTAACCAAACCAACATCGCGAGTGTAATCAGTTGCAACACACCAATAATAAGCTTGTCATGACGACCAAACAGAATTGCCGTCGATTTAATGCCAATCTTTAGATCATCATCTCGGTCTACCATCGCATATTGAGTGTCGTACGCAATGGTCCACAAAGCGTTAATGAGGAACAAAAACCAAACAATCAATGGTAATTCCCCAGTTTGTGCAGCCCACGCCATTGGAATCGCCCAGCTAAAAGCCAAGCCTAAAAATAGCTGTGGAATATGAGTGTAACGCTTCATAAATGGATAGATGAACGCCAACACAATGCCAGCGAAGGATAGCTGAATCGTCAGCGGGTTCATGGTCAGCACTAACAAAAACGAGCTGATACCCAAAACCAAAAATAATCCAATCGCTTCTTTTGCTGTCACTTTCCCTGATGGCAGTGGACGTTGCTTAGTACGCTTTACATGGCCGTCGACTTTGCGATCTGCAAAATCATTAATCACGCACCCCGCACTACGCATTAGGAATACACCCAATACAAACACGATAAATACATCCCAACTCGGCATCCCTTGGGCTGAGATAATTAGCGCCCAAATCGTTGGCCACATCAGTAACAGTGAACCAATCGGGCGATCCATGCGCATCAGTTGCCAATATGCTTTGGCTTTTTCTGCGGACATTTACACTGTCTCCTTAGCGTAAACTGGTGAATTAGATAAGAATAGCTCGGCGACTAGCATCGGTTTGTGATTCATCCACAACCTTGAGCGTCGTGCTAACAAACGTCCTTCTGGTACGGCTACCCATCCCATTTGCAAAGAGTCCCGCTCAACGTTATCTGCGCTAAACACAGTTAGTCCTAATGGGATATCCCCTTGTTGAGCCAAATCATACTGCTGATCAACTAAGGTTGAACGAGGAATCAATGTCCGCCCAATAACCCAGTTATTATTGTCACCGCACAAAATTACCTCTCTCAGTAAGCAATCTTGTTCGGACAATAACTGGCTTTCGTCCTGTTTTAATGTCGCTGCAGTGACGATCTGATTTTGTAGCAATTCTACCGTTAACGCTTGGCAGTGCTGTTTTAAACGACGTGACAAAGACCCTTGCTCTTCAAGCCAGTGCTTGGCAAATTCATTTGGAAATTCGAATTCTTCGGGGTTTTGCCACTCTACTTCCAATAAAGAAGCAAGATAGAGTGATGTTGGCTGATTCATACTAGTATTCAATTGGAGGCTTTATGCGTACAATAAAGCAACAACTTACCGTCCATAGTAATGTATGTAACCGTAAGTTCCGTTATTTGTTATAGACGGCCCATTGTATCAAGACTGAAGCGATTCGAATATCGCGATCCAGAGAAAGAAAAGTTAGAAATATGTACAAACGTTATATAGCCCAAATTATTTTTGCGTTAACCATACTATTCGCCGCACCAAGTTGGGCTGAAACGGAAGAAGCTGGACCTAAGTTGGCATACTTTACCCTAGAGCCTGACCTCACTACTAACTTTTATACCAAAGGCAAAAAGTTAGGTTATGTGCAAGTGCGCATCGACATCATGGTAATGAGTCAACAAGATTTATCAGTTGTTGAGCATCACCAACCTTTGATTCGCGATGCAGTGATTGAATTACTGGGTAAGCAAACAGAAGATACGATTAAGTCCCTGTCTGGCCGAGAAGATCTGCGCAAAACCTTAGTGACGACCCTCAACGAAACGCTTTTGCCTGAAACAGGTAAAACCATCATTGCCGATTTGTTGTTTACAAAATACCTTTATCAATAAACCCAAATCCGTTTTGAACATAAAAAAAGACCGCTCTTAAGCGGTCTTTTCATTTCATCTGCTTTAGGCTTGCTGTTGGTATTTCATCTTGCCTGAATCAAACAGCGCAATCGCCATCCCCGACAGTAGCCCAACTAAGTGAGCGGTGTTTGCAATCGCCATAAATGGCTGCACAAAACCAAGAACTAACCATACCAACATAAAGACGATAATTGGCTTGGGTAGCGTAAGGCCTAAATGTGGCAAGCGGTAACCCAATATCCACAAATAACCAAGCAGTGCATAGACCACGCCAGACAAGCCGCCGAAGTTAGCCCCTTCAACATAGAACTGGCCTGCCCCTGAAAGCGCTGCCGACACCACAAAGAGTTGCAATAGCTTACCGGAACCGAGACGACGTTCGATGTCGCCACCCAACTGCCACCACCATAGTAAGTTAAACACGATGTGAGTTACTGAAAAGTGCAGTAACGCATGACTTAGCCATCGCCACACTTGCCATTGTTGCCCCTCAAAAGCCGGGAAGTGCAACAACTTAAACACGCCATTGCCAAAGCCAAACATTTGTAACAAGTAGATGATGATACAGACTGTCATGATCAGCAAAGTCATGGGGCCAGCTTTCGCTTTGACCATGCTTATGATACTCGGGCTGGAATAATGAAATGTGCTCTTACGAGTATCGGCAACGTCCCACGAGGCGGCGCTGTATTTTGAATCAGACGGGTTAGCAAGGAACAGCTTAAGTTCGGCTTCCGCTTCTATTTCATGCTGGCTATCAGTCAGCCACAGCGCAAATTGCCCATCCCCTTCAGGCATCATTTCGATGTCAATTTGGCGAGAGGCCATATAATCAATAAAGGCTTGCGCCATACGTGGATTATTTAACGTTACCAATCTCTTCATTAACTTCTCACTATCGGTAGTTCTGCTCGATGCCAGGCTTCAAAGCCACCATCTACACTGTACACCTGTTCAAAGCCTTGGTTAACCAAATATTGCGCCGCACCTTGGCTACTAATGCCGTGGTAACACATCACTAGAATAGGTTGTTCGAACTCCACTTCATCCATAAACGCAACGATCGTATCGTTAGTTAAGTGATACGCGGACTCCGCATGCGCAACGGCAAACGATTGAGGGTCACGGATATCTACAAGCTTCGCATCACCCTGCTCGAGCAGCGCTTGCGCACCTTGTACATCGATATGCTTAAACTGATCCATTTACTTTCTCATTGTCTTATTAATATACCCAAGCAACCTCGAACCTAACGTACTAATCAGCACCCGTGGTACAGCATAAAATCCATATTTGAAGCTGCTTGGGTATACTGCCGCTATTGTAACCTATCCAACGGCAAACTTAGACACATGGATAATCAGGGTTTTCAAAAGTGTACACATTCCAACCATTTGTGGATAAAGCTGTGAATTGCGTTGATAAAGTGTATTTGGATCTTTTGATCCACAATATGTAGTGATGATCCTGATCTAACTGTGTGTATATCTATAACTATCCCCAGATGGAAAAGTGCTTGAATCCCTTGCTTTGTCCGGGTTTCGAACAGTTGATAAATAATTACTTCACAGAGTTATACACAGGTAGCACATAAAATCCGGATCGCAAACGCTATCGATTTTCGATCGACAATAAAAAAGCCGAGATCACATGATCTCGGCTTTCTATGAAAATCTTACTTTCAATTAGCAGTGGAAATTAAAATTCACCCACAGCCAATTTTAGTTTCTTCATTGCATTTTTTTCTAGCTGGCGAATACGCTCGGCAGAAACACCGAACTCATCAGCTAAGTCTTGCAATGTTGCTTTCTCATCATCTAACCAACGAGAACGCACGATGCGCTGACTACGCTCATCCAAACTCGCTAATGCATGACCCAAGCGATTGTTGGTATGCATTTCCCAGTTGGCGGCTTCAATGTTGTCGGCCACATCAGACGATTTGTCTTCTAGGTATAGCATCGGCGCTGTGTAAGCGTTTGAACTGTCGTCTTCATCAGTTGGCATATCAAAGGTTGAATCCACCGCCGCTAAGCGTGATTCCATCTCGCGAACTTCAGAAGGCTCAACACCTAACTCGCGCGCAACGGTTTCCACTTCACCGTTGTTAAACCAACCCAAGCGCTTTTTCGACTTACGCAGGTTGAAGAACAATTTACGTTGCGCTTTAGTGGTCGCAATTTTCACGATACGCCAGTTACGTAGCACGTATTCGTGGATCTCTGCTTTGATCCAGTGGACAGCAAAAGAAACCAAGCGAACCCCTACTTCTGGGTTAAAACGCTTAACGGCTTTCATTAGACCGATGTTACCCTCTTGCACAAGATCCGCCATCGGCAAACCGTAGCCAGAGTAACCACGAGCAACGTGAACAACGAATCGTAGGTGCGAAAGAATTAGACCTTTTGCAGCCTCAATCTCACCTTTATAGTGTAATCGTTCTGCCAGCTCACGCTCTTCGTCTGCAGTCAGCATTGGGTAGCTGTTTACTGAGCGAATATAGCTATCAAGGCTATCTTGCGTGACTAGAGCCATCGGATACGCTTCTTTTGTCATTCAATTCCTCATCAATCTCTGATCTGGAGCATTACATTGCAATTTAGCTTCGATATCTTGAACTCAAAATGAACAAGTTTCAAGAAGGGGAAGCAATTATCCATAAACATTTGGTCTAAGCAAGGGTTCAAAATTAGCTAGTGCTAATGAAATCCAAGTAATAAGACCGCCATCACTTAAACTGGTTCAATTTCTTTTAAATGTCGTTGCGCAGAAAAACGCGCCGCAATACATCCCAAAAGACTCCCAATGATGATTAATAACAAAGATTCATCCCAACTTAGACCAATCAGGCGGAACTGGCTATCGTACAACGCAGCAAGGTCTTCCACCGCACTATTCATGACAATGGTCACTAAAGCCGTTACCAACCACGCAATAGTGGCACCTAACACGCCAAACCACATGCCTGTGTACAAGTAAGGGCGCAGAATAAAACTGTCCGTCGCACCGATCAGTTTCATGGTTTGAATCTCTTCTTTATTCGCCAGCACATTAAATCGCAATGTATTGCCAACGATTAAAAATACCGCACCGAGCATCAGCACTGTCAGGGTAATGACAATAATACTCGCGAGAGTTTTGATGGCATCAAGACGCGCTAGCCAGTCTTCGTCAAGTCTCACGTCGGTCACATCTTGTTGCTCTCGAACGTCTTTGGCTAATGACTGAATATCACTTTTTAGCTCCGAATCTGGCGTAATCACCAACACACCAGGTAGCGCATAGCCACTTAAGAGGCTGATAGCTTGGTCGAACCCTGCATATTGGCTTAAATCAGATAGACCTTGTTGCGGTGAAATATACTCTACCTCTTTTACCAAAGGCCAAGTTTCAATTTGATCTTTGAGAACCATCACTCGCGCATCCGGCATACCTTCAACTAAGTAAGCACTAACTTGTGAAGGAGAAGCGACATCTTCCGCTGCCCCCGCAACGTTTTTCCCCAATAGATACAAACAAGCTGGCATGGCAAGTGCCATAGAGATGACCGCTAGGGTCAGAATGTTGCCTAGTGGTCGTTGCCATAAGGCGCTAAAAGAGGATTTAGCTTGTTTTGCGTGGACAGAGAAAAAACCATCGGTATTCGCACGCTTGGCACTGCGGCCTTTCCCCTTCTTTTGGGAGTGCTTGTTACCTGCCATAGTCTTCTACCTCACTTAGGAAGCCTTGGTTCAATTCAAAATGACGATACTGTGGGCGAGTGTTTACTAACCCCACATCGTGCGTGGCAAGTAGGATAGTCACGCCCGCACGGTTAAATTCTTCGAATAGACGCAACACACGGTTGGATAATTCTGGGTCAAGGTTACCCGTCGGCTCATCAGCCACCAGCAACGTTGGTCGATTAACCACAGCACGGGCAATACCGACGCGCTGTTGTTCACCACCAGAAAGTTGACTAGGTAGACAACGAGCTTTATCGAGTAAGCCCGTTTTATCTAACGCCGCAGAAACACGGCGTTTGATTTCGTTTTCAGAAATCGATTCGATACGCATTGGCAGAGCGACATTGTCGTACACACTGCGATCCATCAATAGGCGATGATCTTGAAAAACAATCCCAATATTGCGGCGCAAAAAAGGGATGTCTTTGCCTGGAATACGCGTGATGTCGTGGCCATTAAAATGGATTTTGCCATCGGTTGGTCGCTCTATCGCGCAGATCAATTTCAGCAAGGTACTTTTACCAGCCCCGGAATGTCCGCCTAAAAACGCCATTTCACCGCGCCTCAGGTGAAAATCGACTTTTTGCAGTGCTTGTCGACCACCTCGGTAAGCTTTGCTTACTTGCTGAAATTTGATCACCGTTGATTTCCTCTAACTCTTTTTATTCTTCACGACTAAACAGTGCGTCAATAAACTCTTGAGTTTCAAATGGACGCAAGTCTTCGATACCTTCACCCACACCAATGTAACGAATTGGAATACCGAACTGATCAGCAATAGCGAAAATTACGCCGCCCTTGGCTGTACCATCCAGCTTAGTCAAAGTAATCCCGGTTAGAGGGGCAACATCACTGAAAAGTTTCGCTTGGCTAATGGCATTTTGTCCTGTACCTGCATCAAGCGTTAGCATGATCTCATGTGGTGCAGAGTCATCAATTTTCTTCATCACACGTACAATCTTACGCAGCTCTTCCATTAGGTTCGCTTTGTTCTGTAGACGACCTGCTGTATCAGCAATCACCACATCCACACCACGTGCTTTTGCCGCTTCAATCGCATCATAGATAACAGAGGCACTGTCTGCTCCAGTATGTTGAGCAATCACAGGAACATTATTACGTTCACCCCACACTTGTAGCTGCTCAACCGCTGCGGCACGGAAAGTATCGCCCGCTGCAAGCATCACTTTTTTGCCTTGAGTTTGGAACTGCTTCGCTAACTTACCGATGGTCGTGGTTTTACCCACGCCATTTACACCCACCATCAAGATGACGTAAGGCGTTTTGTTGCTATCGATTTCTAGTGGCTGTTCAACTTTAGAAAGAATCTCAGCCATTTCTTCTTTCAACAAACCATAAAGGGCTTCGCCGTCTTTCAGATCGCCACGTGTGGCTTTTTCTGTCAGGTTGTTGATGATTTTTGTTGTGGTATTCATGCCCACATCAGCAATAAGCAGTTGCTCTTCTAGCTCTTCAAATAAGTCTTCATCGATTTTCTTACCGCTGAACAGACCGAAGAAGCCAGCACCAATATTTGCTTTTGTTCGGCTTAGGCTGCGTTTAAGACGAGCAAAAAAGCTTTCTGTTGGCTTTTCTTGTTCTTGAACACGAGGCGCGGCCGATACGACTTCTGGCTCCTCTGCTTCTGCTTCTGCTTCTGCTTCTGCTTCTGCTGGGGCAGCCTCTGATTGTTTCGCTTCTTCTTCAAGTTCTGGCGTTGCTTCCGCTTGCTCAGCAACCGCTTCGGTTTGCTGCTCTTCAGAAGGCGCTTCCACTGCTTCTTCTTTTACTGTTTCTTCAGTTTTTGGTTTTGGGCTTTGTTCTTCGTCACCAAAACCTAGCCACGAAAGTAATCCGCGCTTCTTTTTTTCCGTCATCTGGGGCTATCCTAGATTGTTCTTTTATCTATTAATGACTCTTTTTTGACAAGATTATTATCTGTCTAAAAAAGGCTAATGACAAAGTTCTGAAAACTTTCCGATTAGGTAATTCTAATCTTATTAGTGTTACACTCTGTCATCTTGAATATTCTGGGCTGTATCCAAGCTCCAAGCTCATTGCTTGGGCGATTAGATATAGTATCACTTTATTAGCGGTCAAAAAATCTATGGTAAGACGTCGCCAGCAAAACTCATCACAAAAAAAGCCAACAACGGGCTTTGTTCGCATTATTAGTGGCTTATGGAGAGGCAGAAAACTTCCTGTACACGATGCTGAAGGCTTACGCCCCACGACCGATCGCGTCAAAGAAACGCTGTTTAACTGGTTAGCTCAAGATGTACCACAGGCAAAATGTCTCGACTTGTTTGCTGGCTCTGGCGGCTTGGGATTTGAGTCAGCTTCACGCCAAGCAGAGCAAGTGACCATGGTTGAGCTAAACCCACAAGCTTTCCAACAGTTACAAAAGAATGTTGCCTCTCTTAACGCGAACAACATCCAAGTGGTAAATACCGACGCACTGAGTTTTTTGAAGCAACCGGGTTCTGCTCACCATGTGGTGTTTATTGACCCACCGTTTCGCAAAGGTCTATTGGATGAGACCGTGGCTCTGCTAGAACAAAATGGCTGGCTCGCGGAAGATGCGATGATTTATATTGAAACAGAAAAAGAACTCAATATTGCCGACTTACCAGAAAACTGGCAATTACATCGAGAAAAAACAGCAGGCCAAGTGAGCTATCGTCTGTACGAACGTACCTCCGCATAACGCCTCGATTTAAAAGGATACTTAAATGAAAGCACTAATTATGCTGGCCAAAGCGGCTATCGCCTTTGTTTGGTTAGTATTAATCCTAAATATTTTTATGCCCTTTCCCGGCAATGCCGCGATTGCGCTTTACATCATGACCGCTTTTTTGTTCATCATGCACGGTTTACAAATGGCCATCTTCATTGGTGCATTTGGCGACAAAATAAAAATGAGCAGTTGGGAAAAATATTCAATACTGATTTTTGGTATTTTTGCCCTACTCGATATTCGTCGTAAACACATGATGTAATCGCTCAGATACGAAAAAGCCGCTCTTGTGAGCGGCTTTTTTCTGCGTTTCGTTCGTCACCCAATGTAACTTTTTACACCATCTAAGAACATTTGAGTGGAGATCATCACCAGTAACAAGCCCATTAAGCGTTCTACCGCCTTCAAGCCACGTTCACCCAACAAGCGATTAAAGAAGCCATAAAACATCAGTATAAAAAATGTTGCGCCCCACGCAATTACGACTGATGCTGACATTTCCAACATTTTCTCTGGATGTTGCGAAGACAGTAAAAGCAAGGCTGCAATCACTGAAGGGCCCGCGATCATAGGAATGGCCATCGGAACAATAAAGGGCTCCTCGCCTGCTGCCAGTCCAGTGATGCTGCCAGCACTCGGGAAAATCATCTTAATCGCAATAATGAAGAGAATAATGCCACCTGAAATGCTGAGCGTTTCTGGCTGGACATGCAAAAAACTTAAGATGCTTTGTCCTGCAAACAGAAATAGCATCAAGATCAGTAAGGCAAACAGTAGTTCACGAATCAATACCTTACGACGACGCTTGGGATCGATATGTTTGAGAATAGACAACACAATCGGCAAGTTACCGAGAGGGTCCATGATTAGAAACAGCATGGTCGCTGCAGAAAGAATGTCCATATTCTGGCCTCACCTAAAAAATGGCGGCCAGTGTATAGCAAACTGACAACATGAGTATATGACTGAGGGCGAAAACACCATATTCACCCTCGATCTTAGCCGCCGTTTAGTGATTGCAAACTCGCGCCATATTGACCACAAACTTACCTTCAAGCTCACGAATTTTGTCGCGCTTGAGCAAAAATGCTAGTAATGCATCTAAGTCTAGATCATTCAGTTTACAGGTGTGAAAGCGAACGCTAGCGCCAAAGTGCTGTGTGAGGGCTTCGCGATCCATTGGTGTTTCTCTAAGTAGGTTTAGCAGCTCGTGAGCATGGATTTCACTCATTATTGACTCCAGTTATTAAGAACAATGCGTTCAGTTTACTGAAATCCTCAAGAGCTGCTTTGACTTAAATTAGTAAATGATTGAGGCAACAATGAGGGCATGAGCAAAAAAGTAACTACCACTCACCCACAAATAGGCGTGTTTCATCGGTTTTCGATAACCGTGTATCGCGTATGCCAGCGCCGAATAGATCAGAACTAAGGTTCCGCTAAAGCCGATAGCATTGGCGTAACTCGGCACTTGTAACCAAACTTCACCGGCTGCCCAAGCAAGTTGAACCAGCATCATCCCCATGATCACAACGGGGAATACCAGAGAGTCGAGTTGAGGTAGCAACAAAAAGAACGCCACGATACTCGCTGCAAGCAACAGGGCCAACAGCCACCAGACAATCTCACCATTAAGCTGCACCCAAAATGACTTGCTGTAGCATACCTGGGCAACCAGATAAGCCGTAAAATAGATTAGCTTACGAGTTTTAAACGAGTGCAGCGTATCTGCCACCATAGACACAATCAGCCCACCCGCAATCCAGTAGGTATATGTTGCGGATGCACCTTGAGTTAACACCAACACAAGAAGAAGTAGCAGAGTAAAGATTTTAAACACGAGGGATTGTGTCGGGTTAGCTTGCTTTGCTCCCAACACGGAATACACACCTGATAGCCCTATCGCCAGCCAACTCCACATGCAGTATACACCTTTTACTTAAACTCGCCGCTAGTCTAGGTAGACCAGTTTTGATGTAAAGACACAATCTACGAAAGTTGGATCTCGCTAGCGATTCGAAACATTTTGTAACCCTCAGCCTACGTAATAATAAAGCCGATGAGCCTGAATGATGCCACTAAACATTGGGGCCAAGCTTTGCTCATCAGCCGAACCCATCAAATCACACGACACAATAACCAACGCTTTCTAAAACTATTTAACTGAAAAACAGATAAGTGCTCCAGGTAAGCCGCCATTTCACAAACTGACGATTAAACCACCAGGATGTATGTAATGCAGGCAACAAGAATAAATAACAGACACAAAATAGAAAATAGTCTTAGTAGCGCTCTAAGAGAGGAGAAACCACTGATGACTAGGGGTAAAAACTAAGAAAACCGACCTTAATTCAGTAAAAAAAACATCAGACAAGAAAAGTAAGTCAATGATAAATAAAACCATAATTTCAATAACAGATAAAAGTGCGGACTTCATAAACCATAAAATCACTAAACACTTTTGAAGCCCATATTTTCTCATAAGGTAAGAAAATCTCACTCCATGCTTTCGATTTGACGATGCAACCTCATAGCACATTTTTTAATTTTCTCAATTTTTGAGAAATACAGACAAAATAAACACCCAACATACCATTCGAAACAAAAAACAATTACAAAGCCAACACCACAAACCATTTAACATTATAAAATCATATACTTAAAACAAAAAAGGATAGAAATAAAACAATGTGAACACTTTAAATACAGCACAAAAAACATAGTTTCATTAGTCAGAATCACGTAAAACCAGACAAGTTAAGTGTGGTTTTTGAAAAGATTAACGAGCATATGTTGATCAAACCCCAAAAACAGTGCTATATTAAATTCATCGAGTTCATCAAAGATTAAGGGGTAGTGTTATGATTTCATCTTCTCAAAAACAAGGGCTGGTTATGATTGCAGTGGTTGTGGGTTTAATGACACTGCCAATGATGTACTAACCCAATGATTTAAAATAAAAAAGGACGCAAATGCGTCCTTTTTTATTTATCTGTATAGCTCTACTGAATGTGCTTAGACAAAATATCCCAGTGCATATAGTAGAAACCAAGAGCGGCCAGCGTAATCAACGTCATTAGCAAAATTGCTGTACGCCAAATAAAGCGAGAGCTTCTTGGTGTCAGCTCTTTTTCACAAGCATCACATGCCGCCATAAAGCCTTTACGATCATCCAGCTTGTAATCGTCTTCGTGCACCACTTTGTTACGCACGGTTGCGATGAATCGAAGCTTTGCTATCACGTCATGCGGTAAACGTTCTTCACAACTATTAATAAGTTGGTGCAACCCTTTCCCTTCTGCATGGTACTGAGTACGCAAAAGTTTTTCGATCGTTCGGGTACGCATGACTACTTTTTCAATATCTGACATCGTAACCCTCCTTACCAGACCCTTCCTATGTTCATTATTTTTATTCTTCTATAAATTTAGAGCTTTTTCGAGCCGTTAAGTGCAATTTTACTTTCAATTTGTGCCCTTGAGCTCATATAGCCAGACAAGTGAAAGCTGCTTAGTTCAGCTTTAGTGACGTAGCTTACAGATGAAGCAACAATTTCATCGCGTCCCCATTGAGATAAACCGTAAAGTGCGCCGAATAAAATTCATGTCCCTTTCATTAGATTATGAATAAGTTACCTCAACTCATCGTTTCGTCAGCGAGTTCTGTAGAATGGGACCCGATAAAACATTGGAGGTTAATATGCCAATCTCACTTATTTTCGCCCTATTCGCCCTTATTGCCTTGGGCGCGTGGGTGTTTTTCCGTTTTTATAGTAAGCACTATGTGGGCGAAGACGCTCCAGAGCAAAGCGCGCAGGTAACGGTTTTAGATAAACAAGCGATAGACATACCAAACGCACCACCAGGTCAAGACGATCAAGAGTATTGGATTTACGTTCAACGTGGTTCTATCGGTCCAAAGCGTGAATTCCAAATTGGAGTGCATTACTACCATGCACTCAACCCTGGAGATAAGGGAACACTGACCTATCGCGGCAACAAGTTCCTTCACTTCGCTATCAAACGTTAAGGCAGTAACCAACGAGTCTTGGCAGAACGAGAAAAGAGATAGCTCATCGCCAAGGCTCCAGATCCACTTAGAACGATCCAGACTGGAATCACCCAAGCAGGATGTCCTGTGTACCAACCGAACTCTTTCATCGGCCATAAGAAAATAGGGTGAAGTAAGTAAATCCCCAAGCTGTGCTGACTGATCACACTGACCGCTTTTTGTACTTTTGGTGATAAGCCTTCACCAAAGTAACGCCCGATCATAAAAATCATCGAAGCCGCTAGAATCACATTCAGTGTTTTATAAGAGAGCCAGCGCCCAACCGTATACTTCTCCGCCTCTAAGCTATTTGTCACAACCATCGTAAAGGTCACTGCCAACGCCACGAGTCCTAGCCCAACAAATAAGGTCACCATAGAGCGATTCAAAGGTACCTTTTGAAATAAAACATACCCCAGTGGAAGGTAACCCATATAAAGCCACATCTGATTACTCCAAGGGCCATCAATCTTGAACAAGAACAGAGTGCTGGTGAAAAGCCAAAATGCGAGATAGGTATACAAGACGTTGTCATCCACGTTGCGTACCATCCATTGAAACAGCGGAATCACAAAATACAGTGGTATAAAGTAATAGAAAAAGCCGAGATGGTAATACGTTGCGTGGAATGGGCTATTGCTTAATACCTCTTTTACGGTTTCAAAATCAAAGCCTTGAGAAGTCCAGCCTGAAAGGTATGCATAAAACATCGACCAAATAAGAAATGGAACTAAAACTTTGCCCAAACGCCTTTTGATATAATACTTACCGTCAAATGGTCGAGTGTCACTGAGCATTAGCGCTCCGGTGATCAAAATAAAAACTGGCACTGCCCAGCGGGTTACGCTATTCACGCCTACCGCTGTCAGCCATTGGTCAAATGGAATCACTCCTAACTCATTTCGATACGGTGCCAAGACGTGAATGGCGATCACTGCTACCGCTGCGAAGCAGCGCAATAAATCAAAAAACAGAACCCTTTCTCTCATACCTTTCCCTACTTTGAGTCGCTTATCGTTTATAGCATAGGGTAAATCTCAACCAGTGAAATAGTTAACAATCTGTTTTTGCTTATTTTTAACTCAACAATGACCTACAACGGGGATTTCATCACCACTCTAATCACTTAACGAGAACCAAAAACCAAGCATCAGTATTCACTCTCGATGCCAAACCGACACAATCTGATTACAGCAAACGGCGCATAAGAAACAAAAATGGCTCCGATTTGGAGCCATTTATACCATCTACAGATAGCGATACTGGGGGTAGTTACGCAGTAGCAACATTAGCTTTTGGCAACTTAATTGAAATCAGCGTCGTCAGTGCCAAGAAAGCAAAAGAAACCCATAAGCACGCTGCAAGACCAGCCTCTTGGTAGATCCAACCCGATAATACCGTGCCAATCAAACGTCCCATCGCATTGGCCATGTAGTAAAAACCGACATCCAACGAGACGCCATCGCCTTTAGCGTAGCTCACTATCAAGTACGAGTGCAGCGAAGAGTTAATGGCAAACACAGCGCCAAAAATCATCAAACCTACCACAATCACCAATTCAGGCTGCCAACCGATTTGCACACCATAAGCAATACCAGCCGTAATTAACGCTAGGATTCCTGCCCACACCAATGCTGCACTACCATCAGGCACACGACCTTGCGCTTTGCCAGTAATACGCGGCGCAAAGCCTTGCACAAACCCATAAGCAATGACCCACGCTGCGAGAAAGCTACCAACCCACAAGTGATCCCAGCCAAACACGCTACCAAGATAAATAGGCAGAGCAACGACAAACCACACATCACGAGCACCAAACAAGAACATGCGTGCTGCGGATAAAATGTTTATCGATTCAGACTTGGAGAATATTTGGCGAAACTTAGGTTTACTCTTTGCTTTACCCATGTCCGCTTCTAGCCAGATCATGCTGCAAACAAACACTAATGTAAGTACACCCGCCATAATAAACATCGAGTTTTGAAAACCCACCCAAGACAGCAGCAAGCCACCAACAAAAAAGCCCGCTCCTTTGAGTGCATTCTTCGAGCCAGTCAAAATCGCTACCCATTTGTAGAGCGCACCTTGCTGTTCGTCTGGTACTAGCGTTTTAATCGCGCTCTTAGCACTCATTTTGTTCAGATCTTTGGCAATCCCCGACAGAGCTTGCGCTGCCATCACCCAAGGAATGGTCAGCCATGCATTTGGTACTGCGAGCATCAGCAACGCAAACACTTGCATCGCTAAACCAATGTTCATGGTTTTATTTAGGCCTAACCTTGCGCCCAACCAACCACCAACCAGGTTTGTCACCACACCAAAAAATTCATAGAAAAGAAACAGTGAGGCAATAGCTAACGTGGAATAACCTAAGTCATGAAAATAGAGCACCACCAGCATACGCAGTGCGCCATCGGTCACCGTAAAGTTCCAATAGTTAAACGTCACTAACATGTACTGACGAATACTTTTGCTTAATTGAGAAATCATATTGACCTCATATGTACAGCGATAGAAGCATTTAGATCATCATGTTCTAAATACTTCCTAACCTGTACAGCAACATTGACCAATACAATGTTGCTGTGATTTTCAAAAAATGCCCCAACATCAATAAAAAGCAAAATACACCTTAAAAACAATGCATTAGTTAATATTAATGGCTTTTTTTGTAAACAGTCGTATCCTGAAGAAGCTCGAATTTAGCTTTTGGATCATAATGAACCAAAAGCTATTTAAGCTGATCAAGCGTCTTGAGCCACGCGTTCGATGTACTCAACTTGCACAGGTTTTGTAAATGCACCAGGGCGCAATGCCTGCACTTCTCGCACGATATCTTCTAACTGCCATTCCTTTTCTAGGAGTAGGTGAGCAGCGAACAAACCTGTGCGCCCCGAACCACCCATGCAATGCATCGCAACTTTGCCACCTTGAGCAAGAATCGCGTGCAGTTCCGGACTGGCTTGTTGCCACTTCGTCGCAAATTCTTCATTTGGTGCGCAGTCGTCTTCAATCTCGATCTGGAACCATTTCATACCCAGTTGCTGAGTGGCTTCACCCAATGCAGAGACATTCTTCGCAGCTAATTCACTATCATCTAATGCAGTAACGACCGCTTGAACACCCTGCTCTTTCAACTGTTCTAACGACGCATGCAAATCGACACCTTTCGTTCCTGGGCACGGTGTTAAGATTAAAGCACCGGAGTCCAAATCTAATTGCCATGTAGGATGAGACATTGTGACCCCCTTTTAAGCCAAACCAACGTTACGAACCAGCTCTGCTGTGCGCGTTGCATAACCCATTTCGTTATCGTACCAAGCGTAAATCTTAACCATACGAGAACCCACAACCATGGTTGATTGCGCATCAACGATGGTTGAACGTTGGTCGCCTTTATAATCGATAGAAACTAAAGGACGCTCTTCGAAGCCAAGGATGCCTTTCAAATCACCTTCAGATGCTTCTTTTAACAGTGCATTCACTTCTTCTGCTGTGGTATCACGCTTCACATCAAAAATGATGTCTGTTAACGATGCGTTTGCTAGAGGTACGCGAACCGCATGACCATTAATTTTGTCTTTTAATTCTGGGAAAATTTCGACAATCGCCTTCGCGCTCCCCGTCGTGGTCGGGATAAGGCTCATGCCGCATGCTCTTGCACGGCGTAGATCTTTGTGTGGCGCATCCAAAATAGTTTGCGTATTCGTCAGGTCGTGAATGGTCGTAAAAGAAGATTGTTCGATACCCAATTTCTCATGAATGACTTTAACCACAGGTGCGATACAGTTAGTCGTACACGAAGCTGCTGTCACGATACGATGTTTTTCAGGGTCGAAAATATGGTCGTTCACGCCCACCACAATGTTCGCAATACCTTCTTCTTTCACAGGTGCGCTTACCACGACACGTTTCACGCCTTGCTCTAGGTATTTGTTTAGGAATGATGTTTTGCGATGTACGCCTGTCGCTTCAATCACAACATCACAATCAGACCAGTTCACCGCATCGATATCGCGTTGTTGAGTCGTGGCAACACGCTTGCCGTTGATGACGAGCTCACTGCCTTCGACCTGAACTCCATGATGCCAACGACCTTGCACTGAATCGAATTCTAATAAGTGACCAAGCGTAGCTGCGTCACCTGCGACATCGTTGATTAACACAAACTCCAATTCTGGCCAATCAAATGCCGCTCGCAGCGCTAAGCGACCAATTCGGCCAAAGCCATTAATTCCTACTTTAATTGTCATAGTTTTACCCTCTAATCTTCTACCTTGAATCTCTATTCGCTGTTAACAGCAAGCCTCACGACTTTTATCGTGTAAGCGTGTGATGTCGTCTTGGTATTCCTGCTTCAAACAGTTTGATGCCACTAAGTCTTCAATTAACTTTCGCATCCAACCTGGTAATTGCTGTGATAACTCGTAATACACCCATTGCCCTTGGCGTTTATCCACCAAGATGCCACTGGATCGTAACTGAGCAAGATGACGAGAAACTTTCGGCTGGCTCTCTTGCAGAGCAAACGCCAAATCACCAACGCAAGTTTCACCTTCACGGGCCACGAGCATTAAACAACGTACGCGTGTTTCATCGGATAACAGCTTAAAAAACTGATGTGGAAGCATAATGAACATACCTATATATGGATATGCGTATATGTTTATTTAATTAAGGTATATCGTCAAGAGGAAACCGTCCATCGTCATAAAAGTTTCACATCTAACGAACAGCTTGATTGTAAAGAGAGAGATTCAAAGAGATAAAAGATAAGACAAGAAATTATGCAGTCGCGATGCTTTGACTCCAGCGAACCGCTTCACCTAAGGAGAGCTTCACTTCCTCTAAAGGCAACCCCAATTGCATCGTGATTTTTTCAACCCCTGACCAATCGGCACGCTCGTAGCACTCTTCAAGGGAAATAAGTGCGCCATAAACCCCTTTGCGATGTAATAGCGCTTGTTGTACTGAATGACTAAGCGGTAACTGCCTAACTAAAGATTCCACCGAAAGATCCAGCAACGCATCTAGAATCGACAGCAAACCAACCATGAAACCTTGTTCGTTGAGATGAGAGAATGGCTGATAGCGCGACATCAATTGGCAAAATTGAGCTCGTTGCAATGAAAGGTGATACAGCTCTCGAGGCTTGTTACTGGAGATATACGATGCCACAACCAAAGAGACAAACTGCTTAAGGTTATCCTGGCCAAGATAAATCAATGCCTGACGAAAAGAGCTGATTTCGACAGCCAAATTCGGCGCTTGCGTATTTACAAAACGCAATAATTTATACGAAAGCGCGACATCTTGCGTAATGATGGACTCGATACGAGTAAAGTCAGGCTCAGGAGCACAAACTTCACGAAACAGTTGCAATGCCAACACTTGCTCAGGACTGACGTATTTAGTCTGCGAGACGAGTGGCTTGCTAAAAAAATAACCTTGGAAAAATTTAAAGCCAGCCGCTTTCGCTTGCTCAAACTCTTCTGCGGTTTCAACACGTTCTGCTAAAAAGTGGTATTTGACGCGTTTGGCAAGGTGTGTTTTGACCAGTTCACAGGCCTTTTCAAGCCCCATCGCCATAATGTCGAGCTTCACAATATGCACATATGGCAAAAAACGGCGCCATTCTGGTGTTAGGGTGAAGTCATCCAAAGCGATCAAGTAACCTTCTCGATAAAACTCACGAATCGCATCAAGAAGCTCATCCGTAGGTTGGCACGTTTCCAACACTTCGATGACAATTTTGTTTTTCGGCAAACTGCGCGGCAAACGTCGCACCAAGCTTTGATGAGGAAAGTTAATAAAGCATCTAGAAGAGGCAATCACTGGGTTAGTACCCAGCGATAGGAAGTTTTCGACAATCAGTCGGTATGTCGCTCGATTTGAATCAATATGTGAAGGGTATGCGTTACTCTCCCCGTCTCGAAACAACAATTCATAACCCAGCGTCTGTCTTTTTCGGTTAAAGATCGGCTGGCGAGCGACATACGTTGTATTCATGCTAAAGAAGGACCTATAAATGGCTTATGACTTTGCAGCTGCTAATAATGCACCACAACCCATGAACATTGAACCGAATACTTTGTTTATTTTTCCCATGATTTTATCGGAGCGAATAAAGCGTCCCATTTGTGCTGCCAAGCTCGTGTAACCCAACATTACACACGCATCAATCACGACCGTAGTGACGCCAAGCACCAACAGTTGCGTGATTTGGTCTTTTGCCGGGTCAATAAACTGCGGGAACAACGCCACCAGAAAAACAATCGATTTAGGGTTGGTGAGGTTAATTAACACTGCCTTGTACAACAGCGCCGTGCCTGACATCTCGTTGTGGTTTTCAGCTGCGACTAAGCTTGATGTATCGCGCCATTTCTGAATCCCCAACCAAACCAGATAAGCGGCACCAACCCATTTAATGACAGAAAATGCGGTTGCTGACTGCGCGACAAGCGCACCAATACCCGCCCCCACCAGCGCGATGTGGATAACTAAACCAATTTGTAAGCCAATAATGGCACCCAGTGATTTACGGGTACCGTAACTCAAACCATTACTGATTGAGTTCACCGTGCCAGAGCCCGGAGCCAAACTAAAAACGATTGCTGTTACTACATAAGCTAACCAGACATGGGTATCCATTGCATTTCCTCACTAATTCTTCGATGATACATCGCGTAAACAACGTATCTTCAGGTAATCAACTAATGGCGACTAACCATTCACCTTTGACTTATACTCAAGAGACATTATTTGAGCAAGCAATTGGTGGTCCGATCGCAGCACTTTGGCAAACTCGCCAAGAGGGCTTTGTTAAAGGGACTGAGAAAAAGAACATTTACTGGTGCAAGCTAACCAACCCAGAGCATAAAAAAGCCGTGCTCATCGTAAATGGACGCATTGAGTCTTCCTGGAAATACCAAGAGCTGTTTTACGATCTCTACCGCCAAGGTTTCGATGTCTATTCCTTTGACCACCGCGGACAAGGTTTATCAGATCGTTTATTATCTGACTCAGATATGGGTCACGTCTATGACTTTACTGATTATATTGATGATATGGACATCGTCGTAAAAAAACACGACCTTAGCGAATATCAACAATGCTTCATCATCGCGCACTCTATGGGCGGCGCGATCGCCACACGTTACCTGCAAACTCACCCAGAACACCCTTTTACTGGTTTGATTCTAAGTGCGCCCATGTTTGGCATTAACCTGCCATGGTACCTATCACCAATAGCGATTCCGGTCACACAAATTATGTCAGCGGTATCGACTTTGCCACGCTATGCACCAGGACATCAGGCCTACTTCCCTAAGCCCTTTGAAGATAACCCACTTAGCCAAAGTTACGGCCGCTACCAATGGTTCCGAAACCTATATACGGAAAAACCGGAACTGCAAGTCGGTGGGCCAAGCACTCGCTGGGTTTGGCAAGGGCTCATGGCCGCTAAGCAGTGCTTTTTATTAACTCGCCAAGTCAAAATACCAGTAATCCTAATCCAAGCCGGAAACGATCGGATTGTTAGCAACCTCGCGCAAAAGCGTTTTATTGATAAATTGCGGAAAACCAACCCGCACGCGGAGCTGCTTTCCATCGAAGGCGCACAGCATGAAATCTTATTCGAGACCGACAAGTATCGTAATCAAGCGCTCGATGCGATTTTCCGCTTTATGAATGACCCTAAATCGCCATCAAACGAACAAGCACAATAAGAACTCTAGGCGACCATTTCACGACTAAGATTAAAGAGGAAATGTCTACACATCGATTTACCCTCTTTTTCATCCTCATTTTGGCGTACACTGCTTGAACTTGGCTACTTTGACACAGTGTTTAACCGCATAGTGCTACGGGCCCAAGTTCCCCCGCATTCGGAGCAGTACGATCTAGTCAGTCTGCTGTACTCCGTTTGCAATTCACCTGTTCCACACTATCCAAACCGTTTACGAGGACTTCATGAGCACATCGCTACCTTGCAAAGAGATCACCAAAATCGTTGCCTCTGATCTGGATGGCACGTTACTCGCACCAAACCATCAGCTCAGTGCTTACTCAAAAGAGACGCTAAAAGCGCTACATGAAAAGGGTTATACCTTTGTCTTTGCAACCGGCCGTCACCACGTAGACGTTGCGAGCATCCGTCGCCAAGTTGGCATTCCAGCTTACATGATCACGTCGAATGGTGCCCGAGTGCATGACCAGGAAGATCAGCTAATGTACAGCGAGAATGTCCCTGCGGAACTGGTACAAGGCGTGATCGACACGATCAAACATGATCAAGAAATACTTATTCACATGTATCAAAATGATAGCTGGTTGATGAACAAGGATGATGAAACGTTACGTGACTTCCACGATGAATTCACTTACGTCTTATTTGATGAAGACCAAGCCCCAACTGACGGTATTGCGAAAGTTTTCTTCACGCATCCTGGAGAAGACCACGAACGTTTGGTCGTATTTGAAAACAAACTACGTGAGCAGTTTGGTGATAAGCTGAACATCGCATTTTCAACGCCTTGGTGTTTGGAAGTAATGAGCGCTGGCGTGTCTAAAGGTCATGCTCTTGAAGCGGTAGCGAAAAAACTCGACCTCACGTTAGAAAACTGCGTAGCATTTGGTGATGGCATGAATGACGTAGAAATGCTGTCGATGGCAGGTAAAGGGCTAGTTATGGGTACATCACACGAAAAAGTGATGAAAGCTCTACCAAATAATGAAGTAATTGGCAGCAATGCAGAAGATGCGGTTGCACACTACCTACAAGAACACTTGCTGTAAGCTTCAATACTCCAAATTATGAAGGGCTGCACATTCGCAGCCCTTTTCTTTTATCGCTGACTTGGCAGCTTCTCTTTGCCAAGAATCGCGTCCCATTCTTCTTCTGTCACGGGCATAATCGACAAGCGATTTCCACGTTTCACCAACGGCATGTTCTCAAGTTCTGGCATCGCTTTCATCACCGACAACGGAATCACTCGCGCCGTTTTACGTACAAACTCTACATCCACCATAATCCAACGCGGGTTGTCTGGGTCTGACTTTGGATCGTAATAATCGCTTTCGGGATCGAATTGGAAATGATCGGGATAGGCTTCTCTCACAACTTTAGCAATACCTGCCACGCCAACATGTTTACAAGAAGAGTGGTAAATCAGGACTAAATCGCCCACCTTCACTTGGTCACGCATCATATTGCGCGCCTGATAATTACGAACTCCCTCCCAACATGAAACCTTTTGAGTTCGAAGCGTGTCAATAGAAAAGGTATCTGGTTCAGTTTTAAATAACCAATATGCCATAATGCCATCCGATGCCGATTGAGTAACAATAATGAGGAAGATATAACATGAAGGCTTTGAAAAACCCAGTGGCGCTTGCCACCCTGCTGGTTCTGCAAGCATGTAGTTCACAGCCGCCACAATCTGGTGCTGCTGACCCAACCTCTCCACCAGCAACCTTAGATAAGCCTGAAACCATTCAACCTCAAACTTTTATGCTACGCGGAAAAGTGATCGTCGGTCACGAGAGCCAATACATCATGCCTTGTGGCAGCGACAAGCAATATTGGTTGCAACTATCACCACAGCAAATGCAACGAGCAATTCAGTTAAATAACGAGCCTTACCAGACTATGTATGGCGAGGTTATCGGCCACCTCAACCCACCGGGCATCGATGGGTTTTCTGCTGATTTCGATGCTAACTTTGTAGTGGAACAAGTGAACTTCCTCACAACGGAAAACCCAAACCGTTGTCAGCAACCAAACAAACCAACTCGCGTGTTTGGTAATGAGCCTTCTTGGTCGGCAAGCTTTGAGGCTAATGGACTAACATTCCAGCAAATCGGCAAACAAACCACAAAATTAGCGATTAACAGCAGTCAGCTTCAACCTCGCCAGCGCACTTATCAACTGCAAGGTGGTGAGCTTCGCTTAACAGAAAACCTCTGCTCAGACACAATGAGCGATTCTTTATATGGCTGGAAAGCAACACTAAAACATGATGGCGAGACGTATCAAGGTTGTGGTATGGCTGCAAACGTCGATGCAACGCTTGGCTGGGCTAATACCTATGTCGCGACCTCAACCCAATCACAAGGCTTTGAAGTACAAATGACCTTAAACCCAGACCACAGCGCCACAACAAAATACCGTTACGCCAATGGACAAGCACCATTAATCGAGCGTGGTTACTGGCAACAGTTAAGTCCGTCTCAGGTTCAAGTTGTCATGACGCATCATCAACAGCAAAGGCTAATGTCAGAGCGACTGTTTACTCGAGAAGGCAATCAGCTCAAAGCGACCAAAGAAAAAGTCGGTAACTTGGTATACCCAATCGCCGATGGTGGTTTAGTCCTTTATCCTGCCACCGTTCGTGATGAAGGCATCATGCAACCAGCCGAAAAACGCACCAACAACCCCATCGGTAGTGCTGACGTACCTTCTAGTGCAGAGTTTGATTCAAAAGTAGATGCCGCGGTGCGCAACTACTTCTTTATCCATCAAACCAACCCCAACAATAACCAATACCGTTGGCTAACTTACGACCTCAACAGCGATGGTAACGAAGAGCTATTGGTACAGTTGGATTGGTGTGGTTCCGGTGGCTGTACATTGCTAATATTTGAACATCACGAAAAGGAATGGCGATTTAATAGCCGCATTACACTAGTGCAAAGCCCGATTATGCTCGGCCAACAAACCTCTCATGGTTGGCGAGATCTGATTTTTAATGTCAGCGGTGGCGGAGCTAAAGCGGCTCAACACGTGATGCAATACACTGGGGTTAGCTACCCACTCAACCCAAGCATGGCGCCAACGGCAACGCCGAACCAAGTCAGTGGCGTGCGTCTGTTCTCTGATGGGGTAAGCCCGGTGCGAGAAGGAGTTCGTCTGTAATGTCACAACCGTGTCCAACCTGCGGTTTTCAATTCAATTGTATGTGCTCGCTAATGCCGAAACTTAACAGTGAGCACAACATCCTGCTGTTAATGCATCCGAATGAACTGAAGCGTGATACTAATACCGGCCAGCTACTAGAGCAGTGCCAACTCAACATTGAGCGAGTAATCTGGGATCGCAAACAGCCACCAGCAGAATCGCTCACTCTATTAGCTGATCCGTCGCGGTATCCGGTGTTGCTCTTCCCCTGTGAAGAAAGTATCACACTCGAACATGTGGTACTCCAAAGCCAGCAACAAACCAAAACTCCGCTGTTTATTATTTTAGATGCCACCTGGCAAGAGGCGCGCAAGATGATCAATAAGAGCCGTTGGTTAGAAGGTATCCCTACTATGGGATTGTCTGCGTCGGCGGACTCACAATATCAGCTGCGACGCAACCAACAACAAGGTAATTTGTGTACGTTTGAAGTCGCTGCACATTTGCTCGGGCAACTTGGAGAACAAAACAACCAACAACAAATGCAGCGCTTTTTTGTCCATTACCTCGCTCTGTTCCAAGCTGAAAAGAGTGGACACGCTCTTAAGCGTTAAACATTAAGCTCAGTAGAAGAACCAAACAAAAAACGCAGCCTACGCTGCGTTTTTTACGACAAGAAGTTTCACGTGAAACATCATTAAAACAGTCGAGTCGGCTCGCCAAGATAGTAACCCTGCAAATAATCCACCCCCATGTCTTGTGCAATGGTACACACCTCCTGATTGTGGACGAACTCCGCCACCGTCTCCGCGTTAAACACCTGGCACAAACGCACCAACTGGGAAGCGATCTTGCGCTGTTTTAAGTCTTTATCAATATCACGAATCAAGCTGCCATCGAGCTTTATGACTTCTGGCTCCAACTTTAGGATTTCATCGATATTCGAATAGCCGGACCCAAAGTCATCAACAATGATACGCGCCCCTAAGCTTCTAAAATGACTGCACACTTCTATCATTCGGCCATAGTCTTTGATCTGCTCAGATTCCAGCACTTCTAAACCAATTCGCCTTGGGTCATTTAGCTGGCTAATTTCATGCTCTAAAAGTATTAAAGTTTTATCACTGAGCAAATCTTGCGGCGATAAGTTTATAGAAAAGTCACCTTGCTTATCTCGCATGTAATGCAACGTAGAATGAATCATGTGCCGACTTAGTCGAGTGTAAAGATGCGTATCAGAGATAATTGGCAGAAAACGCCCTGGCGCAATCACCGTTCCATCGGCTTCCAGAATACGAACCAAACATTCTTGGCTTGCCAATTTGTGGCTACCCGCATGCACAATCGGTTGGCTATAGGTGATGATATTCTGTTTGAGAATGGCTCTACTGACGCAACTTAGCCATCCAAGTTGCTCTTTGCGCACATCCTCACTGACTTCAATATCTTTCGCATTACAGATATGGGTATTACTGCGTACACCAGAGCGCCTCGCTTCGATGCCTTTGAGTAAGAGCTCATCTACTGAAGCGGATGGAAAGTCTCGACGACTCACTAAGCCGCCGCATAGCGAGATAGAAAGATAATCTATTTCACGTAGGCCAATTGGCTCAAAATTAGTTTGTTCTACCGCGTCAGCAAAACGCGTAAAGTGCTGTTTGATGGTCTCGCTGCTTTGATCAGCTTTAAATATGAACGCCCATTCACCAACCCCAATACTATAAAGCTGCAAAGCCGTTGGCATGCCGAAACGCTTTCGTAATCGATTCGTAAAGTGCATTGAGAGATCTTTGAGTAATTGATCTCCCACTCGGTAGCCGTATTTTTCGTTGATATGACTAAAGTTAAGTAGCTTTAGAGTCAACAAATGCTCATCCAAATCGATGTTACTCAACCGCTCTTGCAATGCGACCCGGTTTTGTAACCCCGTACGACTGTCGCGTCGATAGCTTTCTTGTAACTTGCGCGTTTGGCGATCGAGTTGATATCCCATATGCGCGTTCATATGGTTGAGATCGCCGATCGCATTTCGAATCAAGCTAAACAGCGGTGAAATAGAGGAGCTAACGGGCGACTTAGGCAAGTTCAATGTTTGCACTTCGTCTCCCTCTCGCATCGCTAAATACGTCAGGCTGTGATGAAGAATTTCGGGCTGACCAATACCACCATGCAGTTCCCCCATACAGTAACTACCAAACGTCGTCGCAATATCTTTGAAGGCTTGGACTTCGTCGCTGCTGTCAATAAAGTCTAACCGTGACGCGCAGTTAAAAATCATAACGACTTCAGGTTGGTGCATGGCTAACTCAACCACACCATGCCGCACTTGCTCGAGCGTTAACGAGGGATGGTTATAGCAAAATTGCACTTCGTCACCAAGACACCAGGGCCTGTCGAAGCTCATACTGCCATCAGCGTGTAGCTCCGTTACCGTACAAACTTCCTTTCGTCCTAAGCTTTCTCGATACAAAGGAAAGCTGAGCAGTTGACTCAGCGTCACGTCATGGCCATCCGCCAAGTAACGCTTGTATACGTCCAGCGCTTTCTTCTCACCTAAACAATACAAGCGCGTTCCTTTTGCATGAGTGACTTTGTGTGGCATGCCAATCGGGTTCCATTCCGAATACGCATCAGTCCATAGCTTCAAGGTATCACTGTGCAAAGCTACGGCAACCACAGCGTTATCGTAAACTCGGTTTTGATATAGCACCCAGCAGCCATCGTCAATACTCTGCGCCAACCCTCCAGAAATCACTACTTCTTCACTGGCGAAGGTTTGAAACAAGGGATAGTCACGTCGTTCAATTTGCACAGCAAAGCTGAGGATCACCTGTGAATTATGCTGCATTAGAAGAGAGCGCTTGAGTTCCCCGCCATCAATGTCAGGGGAGTAAGAGTATGTTTGTACCGCAGAAGTCAGCGTGGTTTGCTCAAATTCAATCACACTCACTAGGCAACCAGAGGTAAATATCTCCCCTTCCAGAATCACATTACGCGTACTATGCCCCATTACATGAGCATTCGGCAGCGACGACAAAACGGCGTCTGCAAGTGTGGTCGTAATTTCGCGCGATTGCGTCGACAATATTTGTACTAAATATTGTTTATCTGAGGAAGTCGGAAAAGTGACTAAAAAGTCATTCAGTTGACTGACATCGTGAACCAGTTTTGAAAAAGCTCGCATGGACCTACCACTGCCGTAACACTATCTTCACCACGACGTGTGGCGTTACTATTTTTATTTAATAGAGAATAATTTACGTGGCTTTGCGCTGCTTTTCTAGACACAAAATGAGATTAGAATGGATTAATGCGAAAGCAATTAAAAAAGTGTGAGTAACGGCTGCAAACTATTGATTTCAATATCAGGTAAAGTACGTGTTTTTGAATGGTTAATGACATTTTTATTCATATCATTAAACCAACAGGCTGCAAAACCAGCCAACTTTGCACCATGCACATCCGTGGTTAGGTGATCACCGACATGCAGAATATTCTCCGCAGGGATATCCAAGAATCGCTTCGCTTTAGTAAACATATCGGTTGCGGGTTTCGCCAATCCATCTGGTCCTGCTTTAAGTACCTGTTGGAAATAAGGCGTAAGACCGATGCGGTCTAAATCCACATTACCGTTGGTGATTGCCACCAACGGGATGTGCTGCGCGAGTTTCTCCAGTACATCGAGGCTTTGCTGCGGCACTTCAAAACGGTTACGCCAGTCCAACGCAACGTCTACTGCGGCTTTCGCGGCGGCATGTGCTGCGTCTTCGTCGTAGCCTACTTGGGAGAAAGCTTGCTGAAGTTGCACTAAACGCCATAAAGTGACATCGCTCTTCAGCTCGGGTTGTTGCTGCACAACTCGCTGTTTGAGAGCAAACCAATCCGCTTTGTTCATATGAGCAACCGCTGGATGATGGTGCTTGAGCCAAGATAGCAACTCACGCTCCATGCGAACGATCACAGGATAGTTGTCATAGAGGGTATCATCTAGGTCAAAGGTCATTGCCTTAATAGGCTCGATACGGCGATAAAATTTCATACTTCGGCTCACTCCCCGTTCTTTTTGCGTGCGCGTGGGTGGGCTTGGTCGTAGGCTTGCGCCAAATGTTGGAAATCCAAGTGCGTGTAGATTTGGGTCGTCGAAATGTTCTCGTGCCCTAAAAGCTCCTGCACCGCACGTAAGTTATTGCTTGATTCGAGCATATGTGTCGCAAATGAGTGACGCAATTTATGCGGACTAATATGGCTTGCGACAGACTGTTTCTGCCCCCATTCAGCCATGCGCTTTTGCACGCTACGATGCGAAATACGCGTTCCGAGCTTAGATACAAACAAGGCGGGCTCACCTGGAGCGGCTAAATCACCACGAACGCGTAACCACTTCCCGACCCACTCGGTTGCCATCCCAGAGAACGGTACTTTACGTTCTTTATCGCCTTTACCAATAACACGAAGCTCACCACTACGCAGTTGTACATCACGTACATCCACACCCACCAACTCAGCCAAACGTAAACCGGCGCCGTACATCAGCTCCATCATGGCGCGATCGCGCACAGCCAACGGGTCGTCCTCGTTGACTTCAAGTAATTGGCTCACTTCGTCAACATCGAGGTTTTTGGGCAACGGGCGTTTTTTGCGAGGTGCTGAAACCCCTTTGGCTGGGTTAGCCGACATCTCGCCACGCAGAATAAGGAAATCGAAAAAGCTACGCAGCGATGAGAGTCGCGTTGCCAAACTGCTGGCTTTCATGCCTTCTCGCATGCCCTTACCTGCTAATTGGCGCACCCAACCAGCATCCACTTGAGACCAATCTTTGAGCCCCATTTCAGCTAAGTGCTGCGCCATAGTTTCTAGCTGCTGTTTGTAATTGCGCTGAGTATGTAGGCTAAGCCCCTTTTCGCTTCGTAAGAATTCATAGAAGCGCTCAAGAGGCTTTTGCAGACTATTTGGCAGAGGAGTGTTGGGAGTTGTCGTCATCGTAACTTTGCCATACCAGTGTTTGAGCGAGATGTGCCACTACTAATGATAGGTGACGCAAAAACAAGGTATCCATATCTGGCTGAAAATGGCCGCCATCTTCACTAGAAAAAGCAAGCACGCCCAGAGTTTGCTGTTTCACGAGCGGCAGTACCACATAGGACCCCATTTCCGGCACTTCCATGTTGCCAAACAAAGCTTCACGATCCACTTTGCGAAGACGTCCTAAGTACGCATCTTTGCCATTTAAGTGAGTGGTCGCAAAGCGTTGATAACTTTCCTTACTCAATTGAATCGATGCGTCGCATTGACTAAACAATCGAACAAACGCACGTAAGCCCAATGCTTTGGCTTTCTCTTCGATAGAATGAATGACTTGTTTAAAGTCACCACACTTTAGAATCTGCCCCTGCAAATCCATAAATTCGTAAAAGGTGCGATCATTGTTCGCCGCAAGCGACATTAGTGTAGTGATCTCTTCCTCTAACTCTTCAATGCGCTGACGTTGGCGATTCATTTGGATGTGTACCAAAGATACCGCGCCTAAGTCTGAGTGTGGGAAAGATAAACGATCCACAAGCTCCGGACGTTGCACAAAAAAGTCTGGATGATCTTTGAGGTACTCGGCCACTACTTCAGCCGTTAAGGCATCTGCTTCTACTTGAGACAAACCGTTTCCTTTTTCTTCAACTAGCAAGACAATTGACCATCAAATACATGCGTTGTAGGTCCGGTCATAAACAACGGCTTGCCAGGGCCTTGCCATGCAATTCGCAATTCACCACCAGGTAGAGAAACCTTAACGTTTTCATCCAACAAGCCCTGCAGAATCCCAACCGCGACTGCCGCGCATGCACCACTACCACAAGCTTGTGTCTCTCCTGCGCCTCGCTCGTAAACTCGAAGACGAATATGGTCACGACTCATCACCTGCATAAAGCCAGCGTTGACGCGCTCTGGGAAACGCTCATGCGACTCAAGCAGCGGACCGAGAGTTTCCACTTCTGCCGTATCCACATCGTCGACCACGGTCACTACGTGCGGGTTACCCATGCTCACAGCACCACAAAACAAGGTATTGTCGCCTGCTCGCATGATGTAAGTTTTCTCTTTTTGCTTCGCTTTGAAAGGAATTTTGTTCGGTTCAAACTCTGGCACGCCCATGTTGACCGTCACTTCCCCATCATCTTCGATGTTGAGAATCATCTTTCCTTTCTTGGTGCTCACGCTGATGCTGTATTTATTGGTCAGCCCCTTCAAGCGAACAAAGCGGGCAAAACAGCGTGCACCGTTACCACACTGTTCAACTTCACTACCATCGGCATTAAAAATCCGATAATGGAAGTCGGTTTCAGGGTCGTAAGGGGCCTCTACCACAAGCAATTGGTCAAAACCAACGCCAGTATGACGATCCGCCAAGCGGCGGATCAGGTCTTGCGAGAAAAACACGTTCTGGGTGATACAGTCGACGACCATGAAGTCGTTGCCCAAACCGTGCATTTTGGAAAAGTGGAAATGCATTTGTTGTGTGTTACTCCGGTAGAATCTGTTCCAGCTGCCACAAACTGGTCAGCTCCTCACGCTGGCGAACTAAGTGGCTTTGTTTACCGTCCACCATCACTTCTGCTGCTCGGGTACGAGTATTGTAGTTCGAAGACATCACAAAACCATAGGCACCTGCTGAACGAACCGCGAGTAGATCACCTTCTTGCAAAACGAGTGCGCGATCTTTACCCAAGAAGTCGCCGGTTTCACAAATAGGACCAACCAAGTCGTAAGTCTGAGCTTCACCCTTTCGCGGTGAAACTGGCACAATATCTTGCCATGCTTGGTATAGCGCAGGACGCATCAAGTCGTTCATTGCAGCGTCGATAATCGCAAAGTTTTTATGCTCAGTATGTTTTAAAAACTCAACACGCGTTAGCAAGATACCTGCGTTCGCAGCAATTGCACGGCCTGGCTCAAAGATCAGCTCCAAGTCTTGGTGATTTTCAAGACGACCAAGTAACGCTTTGGCGTAATCAGAAGGCTGAGGTGGTAATTCATCACGATAGACCACACCCAAACCACCGCCGACATCAAGGTGACGAATGTTAATGCCTTGCGCTTTTAAATCATCAATCAGGGCTAATAAACGGTCTGTCGCGTCGATAAATGGGTCTATATTGGTCAGCTGAGAACCAATGTGGCAGTCGATGCCTTGCACATTCAAGTTCGGCAGGCTTTGCGCGAATTTATAAACATCTGGCGCACGATCAAACGCAATGCCGAATTTATTGTCGCGAAGACCAGTCGAAATGTAAGGGTGTGTTTTCGCGTCGACATCTGGATTGATACGAAGAGAAATTGGCGCAATCACACCAAGCTCACCCGCAACCTTGTTCAAACGTTCTAGCTCTGGCTCAGATTCAACGTTGAAACATTTGATACCTAGCTCAAGAGCGCGCTTCATCTCTGCCGGTGTTTTACCAACACCAGAGAAAACGACTTTTTTCGGATCACCGCCTGCGGCAATCACACGCTCAAGTTCACCACCCGACACGATATCAAAACCCGATCCCAAACGCGCTAGCGTGTTCAATACGCCTAAGTTTGAGTTGGCTTTCACCGCGTAGCAAACCAGGTGAGGATGCTGACCCACAGCACTATCAAACGCCTTCCAATGGCGCTCTAGCGTGGCTCGAGAATATACGTAAAGAGGAGTGCCATATTGCTCTGCAAGAGCTTGAAGTGGGACGTCTTCGGCCCAAAGCTGGCCATCATCCTGATAGTTGAAGTAATCCAAAATTCGCTTCCCTTATTTTATTCGACTGCTGAACCCTAATTTCACCCTAAGGTGCGGTTATTTATTGTGATTGCTCATTCTGTTGAGTGTCATCTGGAATGTATAGTGAGCCAGACTGACCACACCCCGCTAAGGTCGCGGCAACCATCACAAACAACACAGTAACTAATTTTTTCATTTCGCATATCGTGATTATTGAATCAATGCCCCCTATAATCGCACCACACTCAGGAAAAGCAATAGGATAGACGGATGAACGATACTGAATTTCATCAACTGGTGGATGCGCAGATGCAAATCATCGAAGAATCCATCGATGATTCAGGCGCAGACATTGATTACGAAGTCACTGGCAACGTAATGACATTGGAATTTGAAGACCGCAGCCAAATCATCATTAATCGCCAAGAGCCGATGCATGAGATCTGGCTAGCGTCCAAATCTGGTGGTTTCCACTTCAAACTTATTGAAGATAAATGGACCTGCTCAAAAACGGGTATGGAGCTATTTGAAATGGTGAAGCAAGAGTGTGAAAAGCACGCGGGCGAAGCCATTGATTGGGTATAATACTGGTCAATCGTCACCAAAACAAAAAGAGCACCGAAGTGCTCTTTTTGTTTATTGATAAGGGTTTAATTACGCGTTCACAGTTTTGGTCGGGCGACTCGGTGAACAACCGTCATTACGGTAAGGAATGATATACGCATTCCCCTCTTCAGGGTGAATAATTTGATAGTACTGAGGCAGGTTAAAATTAATAAACTTCGACGCGACGCGACTATCGTCTTTTACCGACGTGTAGAAGCTGTTTACAGACGAAATCATTTCATCTTTGGAGCCACTAAATTGGTGATACACTTCTACTTGATTTGACTCATCCAACACATAAATATTGAAGCCATCTTCGTTATCTTCAAAGAAGAACTGCACCAGACCTTCACTGGCAAACCCATCCACCGCCTCCGGCATTTGATATTCTTGCTCACGATCGAGCATTAACAGCGGCGAGCCTTTGAGTTTGTTAGTAGAAATGCTGCGGTAGAAATCGATGGAATTTTCTAGCTTCTGCACCGACACACCACGACGTTCAAAGAACAACCCATAAGTCTGGTTACCAAGACGCATCGCTTTAAAGCGGCGGCGTTTCTCTTGCTCTACTGGTTTCAAGCGTAAGTCGATACATTCAGCTAAAAGCTGGTAAACCATATTACGCATCACACCACGCATGTTCTTCGCATAGCAGAACACATCCACTGATTCTGGTGGCAACGCATCTTGGTGCATTTTGCCCAAAATGGTTTTCAGTGCATCCAGCATAGCCGTTTCCCCTTTGAAATGCAGCGTACGCACTTCATGCCAAGAGTTACGGTAAACAAGGTCAACACTGCCGACTAAATTTTTATGTTCTGGACCAAAGCTAAAAATATCGGTGTTCTTAACATCCACTTTCAACGAACGACCAGAAAGTTCAGACGTCGGATCATTTTCGAAGTTGATGAACATCGCAAGCTGGCTTATTTCACAAGGACTCGCTAGCGCCTGCATAGATGGACGACGCTTACGCAACGCAAAAGTATTTCGTAAGTCACTCACCATTTGGTAAAACTTATCAATATCTAGCTGCGCTTCACGTACCACGGCATGTAAACGAGTCGATTCAGTGATCAAGCCATTGAAGAATGCCCAAGCAACCAACTTACTCAAGTATTCATGATGCTCTAGATATGGTTGCCCCAAAATGCGGTGCGCAATAAGCGGTTGTTTATAGAGGTACCAACCAGACTTGTTCACTCCCCCTTTTTTCACTTCGATAAAGCTCAAGTCAGGCTCGTGCAGATCAGGTGAAATCTGTGGGTTTAGTAACGTTACTTTGCCCGGCAATACTTCAAAAGCAGCGTAGAGTTTACGGGCCAAAATACTGATGTCTTGCGGACTGATAGCAGAAGTGATGTCGTTACGACGCGCAAATTGAATCAAGTTACGGTAGCTTTGCATCAACGCATCCAGTAATGCATGATGTACCACCTTCACTTGTTCAACCTTCCAATTACGGCGGTCATCGAGCTCTGCAACGACACTTGCATCCCAATTCCATTTTGCAATCATATCGCTCAGCGCTTCACGGCGCCAAGCTACTGAGCCAACATTCGGCTCACGAGATAATTTTTCATGGGTTTTGAGATAGAAACAGCGACGCACCAAATCCAAACGTGTATCGTCTTGAATTCGCTCTAAGTAACGGGTTACTTTTTCCAACATTAAGTAGTACGCATCCATGCCATAGAGATCAGGCTCATGGGCAAAGAAGCGACGCTTAGTGTCGATACTTAACAATTGAGTATGCGGGTATTCCCACGAGTAAGCTTCTAGCAAGATGGCTTTTAATACCGATTTGTAGGGAGAGTCGATGCTTTTGTATAACTGCCACAAGTTCGAGCCGAAGTATTCTTCAGCAGGAATGCAGTTCAATTTACCAAAGTCGATCCATTCACTACAATCGATGTAACCATCACTGCACAATTGAGAAACGTACTCGTCGTAACACTCTTCCATTTCTGGCGGCACGATTTGCCATAACAAACGCTGTCCGGCAATACGCACCGCACTACGATAGAATTCATCTAACAAAAGTAAGTGCTGAGATGAACCACAGTTATCACCTGTCATCTCCTCAGAATGATTGCTTCTAAAGCGCTCTTTATCCATTAAGAAAAAGTTCGCTTCCACGCCTTTGCTTTGTGCCCAATCCGTGATGAGTAGGCATTTATTGGTCAATAACTCGCGTTCGTCACAATCCATCTCTGGTGAAATACACACCCAAATATCCAAATCACTGGAAGTACTTTGACCAATCGAGGAGGTACTGCCCATGGTGTACAAACCCAATATAGCGGGCTTTTCTACCGTCTTGAGCGGCTGACCAATGGCAAGTTGAATATCATCTATGAATTGTTGCTGAATGCTATTTAGTTCAAGCCCATGCACACCAAACGGGACATCGGCATCATAATAGCCAGGAATTACAGGATGGTTGTAGTTCAACAAGGCAGGAATCAAGTGGAAGACTTGCTGGCTTTGCGAATCCATAAGCGCCAACGCGCGATCAACTCGCTGCTGATTCAAATTATCTAGTCGCTGGATGATTTTTTGGGTGTAAGCCTGCAAGGGGAATTCCTTGGTTGAACAATCACGAAAATCTGCTGACGTTTTAAACCAAAACGGCTTAAAAACGTGATCAATTTAACACTTTTATTGGTGCGGGTAAAGCTTCACGCCCGTGTATCACTCCGGATACAAAACCATACTTTAGTCACAAAATTAATCGCGCGGTAGTGTCGCTCTTATTACCTATTACTAATAATAGTCCTTAGTCTAATTGAGAATCCAGTCACACTATTTTCATAACGTCATGTAATTCCATTCATAGCCTTCAGAGATAACGAACTAACAGTAAGCATTTCTTGATGAGAATGGTAGGATAAACCCAAATCCAAACAGCATTGAGAAGATCATGACACAATCCACACCGATTCGCATTGCAACTCGAAAAAGCCCTCTTGCTTTATGGCAAGCTTACTTTGTTAAAGACGCCCTTCAAGCCGCTCACCCAGGCTTGGAAGTCGAGTTAGTAACCATGGTGACCAAAGGTGACGTGATTTTAGATACACCACTAGCAAAAGTTGGCGGCAAAGGCTTGTTCGTAAAAGAGCTTGAAATCGCGATGCTAGAAGGACGTGCAGACCTCGCCGTTCACTCAATGAAAGACGTACCCGTCGATTTCCCAGAAGGCCTTGGCCTCGTGACCATTTGTGAGCGTGAAGATCCTCGTGATGCCTTCGTCTCTAATACCTATAGCCACATTGATGAGCTCCCTCAAGGTGCCGTGGTTGGTACTTGCAGTTTGCGCCGTCAATGCCAACTGAAAGAATATCGTCCGGACATCATCATCAAAGAGCTTCGCGGTAATGTGGGCACTCGCCTTGGTAAGTTAGATGCGGGTGAGTATGATGCAATCATTCTTGCTGCGGCTGGCCTTAAACGATTGAAGTTTGAAGAGCGCATTCGTAGCTTTATCGAACCAGAGCAATCACTACCAGCGGTAGGCCAAGGTGCTGTCGGTATTGAGTGCCGCCTTGACGATGAAAGACTGCTTAAGCTGCTTGAGCCACTTAACCACCAAGACACCGTAGACCGCGTTTTGTGTGAGCGCGCAATGAATCTGACCCTAGAAGGCGGCTGTCAGGTACCTATCGGCAGCTATGCCCTACTAGACGGCGACAACATTTGGCTACGCGCATTAGTTGGCGAACCAGATGGCAGCGAAATTGTTCGTGGTGAAATTCGTGGCCATCGTAAAGATGGCGAAGCATTAGGAGTGCAGCTAGCCAATGAGCTGCTAGATAACGGCGCTCGTGAAATCCTAACTAAGCTGTACGCAGATCACGAATAACCATGGCAGTGTTGGTCACTCGGCCGGGAGAGCAAGGCAGCGCGCTTTGCTCTCTGCTCGAAAGGCACGGCATTTCCGCATATCACCATCCTCTGATCGACATTGTCGCCGATCTCACGGACACGCACCTCTCTAAACATCTACATCAAGCTCAAATTGTTATCGCTGTTAGTCGACATGCAGTGCAATGTGCACAGCAAATCTTAGCCAGCAACGGGATGTCATGGCCGAAACAAGCTATTTACCTTGCCGTTGGTCAAAAAACAGCACACTATTTAAGCAAATGTACCCAACAGAAAGTACACTATCCCCAAGTCAGTGATAGTGAACACTTATTGCGACTGCCAGAGCTCAACAATGTGGCACAACAACAAGTTCTTATCCTTCGTGGTAACGGCGGAAGAGAGCTGATCAAAGATGCATTGGTGAGGCGTGGCGCAAAAGTTCACTATAGTGAGACTTACAAGAGAGAATTCATCCCATTCGATCCAGTAAGCTGTATCTCACTATGGAAAAACCTACAAATTAACCAGATTATTGTCACCAGTGGTGAACAACTGGATTATTTGTGCAGCCAATTGACGTCGGAGCAATTGACTTGGCTTAATCAACAAGAGTTGTATATCCCCAGTCAGCGTATCGCTGACATCGCAATTCAAAGGGGGTTCACTCGCGTGAGATGCACGGGAAGCGCATCCAACCAAGAATTACTGGCGGCTCTCCAGCCCTAGCTACACAGGATATAGGCATGACAAGTAAAAATAACGACCAAAAAAATAACGATAAAAACCTTTCCGAAGAAACCTCATCGGCACCGCTAGTCGAAAAAACCACATCGCAGCAGGATGCGGACCTTAAAAAAGAGCAACCACAAGCGGCCGAGCCCCCAAAAACAGCAGAGCCAACCAAAGTCGAGTTTGAAGAAAAACAAGGTAAACGCGGTGTCAAACTAGGCACGGTCGCTATCATCTTATCGATTATTTTTGGCGGTGGCCTCGCGTACAAGCTGCATCAACAGCAAGCCGATTACCAAGCGCAGATCGCCCAACTAAAAAGTCAGCTAGAAAGCACTCAAGCTTCCATGAAGCAAGAACTCAGCCGGGTACAAGAAGAAACCATCGAGAAAGCAACAACCGTGACACACAAAGCGGAAGTGGTACTTGGACAGCAACAGAAGAGCATTGAAAGCTTACAGCTCGCCGTTGCCGATGTGAAAGGTCGTCGACCAAACGACTGGCTATTAGCGGAAGCCGATTACCTTGTCAAATTAGCTGGTCGTAAATTGTTCTTAGAGCACGATGTAGAAAGCGCGACTCAACTGATGGAAAGTGCAGACCAACGCATTGCAGCACTGAATGACCCTAGCCTCGTCAAACTACGTAAAGCAATGGCGAACGATATCACCAAACTTCGCACTATCCCGCTAATTGACCGTGATGGATTGGTACTACGCTTAACTGCCCTACAACAGCAAGTAGACAAGCTCCCTCTCGCCAATGCACTGCTACCTGAAGCTGAAGCCGTAGAAAACACTGAAGTGTCTGAAGATATCGCAAACTGGCAAGATAACTTAATGACCTCTTTGAAGGACTTTTCAGAAAACTTCATTACCTTCCGCACGCGCGATGGTAACGTCATTCCACTGCTTTCTCCTGAGCAACACTTTTACCTGAAAGAAAACATCAAAGCCAAATTGGAAACGGCAATAAAAGCGGTGTACCAAGAACAAGGTGAAATTTACACCACATCTCTAAAAACAGCCGACAAATGGGCATTAGCTTTCTTCAACCAAGACGATAATTCTGTTAAAGAGTTCAACAAAACGGTTAACCTACTAAGTCAGCAAAATATTCAAGTGGAATACCCAACAAAACTGCAAAGTCAGTCTCAACTATCAGATGTCATCCGTGAACGCCTACGTCGTGAAGTCACAACGATGACAGGCATGGAGGATAAGTAATGTTTCGTCTTATTTTCCTATTTGTTGTACTAGGCGCAGGACTATTTGTTGGCACCCAGTTTTCTGGTCAGCAAGGCTATGTACTCATCTCCATTGCCGAGAAAACGATCGAGATGAGCGTAACGACATTAGTGGTTTTCGTTATCGCTGCACTCGCAGGTCTTTTTCTGCTTGAGTACCTGATTAAGAAGTTAGTTTATGCTAGTTCTACAACATGGAACTACTTCAGTGTTCGCAAAATGCGCCATTCCCGCCGATACACCAATGAAGGCATTATTAAACTTCTAGAAGGTGACTGGAAAGGTGCTGAGAAGAAAGTAACTCGCTGGGCAAATCATCACGATATGCCGCTGCTTTGCTACTTGGTTGCGTCTGAAGCCGCACAAGGCCAAGGTGATAAAGCAAAACGAGATCACTATCTAGAGCTAGCGAGCCAACAAGAGAACGCCCATCTCGCAGTAGAACTGACTCGAGCGAAACAATTTATCCGCGACAACGAGTTCGAGTCCGCTTTCGATACCTTGCAATCGTTAAAAAGTCAGTATGCGAGTAACTCTATTGTATTGAACTTGCTGAAAACAACGTACATGCAGCTAAAGTTGTGGCAACCTCTTATTGACCTCTTGCCACAACTAACCAAAGCAAAACTCATCACGGAAGAAGAACATGCAGAGCTGATTCAAAAGGCGCAGTGCGGCTTACTCCATGAAGTAGCGCAACAACAAGGTAGCGAAGGGCTAATCTCCCATTGGAATAGTCTCTCACGTAAAGTGAAACAAGACACAAACCTCGTTGCCTGTTTTGCTCGAGAACTCATCACACGAAAAGCTGATGCAGAAGCCTTTACCGTGCTAAAAGAAGCATTAAAAAAACAACCTGCCCCAGAGCTTTATCAACTTCTGCCAGATCTAAACCTGCCAGATACCCACCCTGTCGTGGTCTTCTTAGAGGGAGTAGTGAAGAAAGAACCGGATAACGCCGCTGCCCATAGCGCATTAGCGCACTTCTATTTCCGTCAAGAGAGGTGGCAAGAAGCCCAGGATCACTTTGAGATCGCCTTAAAGCTTCGCTCTGACGTCTCTGACTATGCATTCCTAGCAGACACACTAGAGAAGCAAAATCTAACCAAAGCTGCTCACGAAGTCTCTCGTAAAGCTCTCACGCTCGTACAGAATGACTAACTTAAGATGACCTAACCAAGCCGACAGCTTACCTGTCGGCTTTTTTATTGCCTGCTATTAACCCTTCAGTCCTTAGTCATCAATATGTTTATCCAATTCATTGGCTCCCAAGTAGTTCTCAACTTCCTAGCAACTCACTATCGTTTCACTTTCCTCTTCTCTTTTGACTACTCTGATCCTGTCATTCCAGCAGAATCCAAAACAATTTTAAAAGATGCAGGAATACGTAACTTTAGCCTGTTGATGTATGGTTTTAAGACGTAGCTAGATTTAGGCAATAGAGCACACGCGTCGCTAGACTGAGTAAAACAAAAAGATACATCAGTGAAACAGTGGCTATTTGAGTATGCTTATTTGTTCGGTCTATCCGGTAAAAGGGGCTAGAGAAGCAATGGTAGTGCTTTAAGAGAACGATAAGACAATAGATGGTTCAACACCTTAACAAAGCATCTCCAACAACCTTATCGGGACAGCATGCAGTGATGAGGATGAACAGCTTTAGAAGCAACTGCACTTCTTAGCAAAAATCAAAATGTCACAACCAATACCGATACCAATATTACTTTGTCGAAAAGTAGATCGCATATGGAATTGATTTTTGGCAAGCACAGATAGAGTAATAAAGATGTACGGAAATGAAAAAAGCCTCGCTATTTCTAGCAAGGCTTCTTAATAGTGGCGGAGAGATAGGGATTTGAACCCTAGATACGCTATTAACGTATGCCGGTTTTCAAGACCGGTGCTTTCAACC
>NZ_JAWPOJ010000287.1:0-1214 GCF_033344235.1 Vibrio sp. Vb1554
CTCAAGCGGGCGTCGATGCAGTTAACAACGATGAACTCAACCTTAAAGACCTGACTATCAGCGCGTCAGTATCGGATAGTGTTAATCCTACGGCTAACGACAGTGACAGTTTGATTGTGAATCGTGTTAACGATGCACCGACTGTTGAAAATGCCATTGCAGATCAAGAGTTATCGGAAGACTTTGCGACCTACACGATTGATTTAAACGACGCATTTAAAGATAGCGACTCAGCGCTAAACTTCTCAGTGTCTGGCAATAGCAACGTGTTGGTTTCGATTGAAAATGGCATCGCGACCATTTCACCAACGGCAGACTGGAACGGCTCAGAAACCTTAACGTTTACTGCTACCGACCCAAGTGGTGAAAGCGTTAGCCAAACGGTGGACTTTACGGTTGCACCAGTAGTCGACATCGAGGCTGACAGCACGAATGTAGTCGAAGACACACCAACTATCATTAACGTCTTAGGTAACGACACGTTTGAAGGCAAAGATAAAGTGGTGTCTCTGGACGCTGAGAATGGTCCTAAAAATGGCACCGTCATCGTAAACAACGATGGTACGGTGACCTACACACCAGATGACAACTACGTCGGTGAAGATACTTTCACCTACATCGTCACCTCTGGCGGTGTGTCTGAATCCACCACCGTTGAAGTCAATGTAACACCGGTCAACGATGCGCCAGTGGCGAAAGATGACATCGCTACGACACAAGAAGACACCGCAGTTACTATCGATGTTCTGCCAAACGATTCTGATGTGGATGGCGATAAGTTGTCGATCCAATCTGCGACTGTTCCTGAAGCACAAGGTAAAGTAGAGATCGTTGATGGCAAACTCGTCTTCACTCCGGCAGAAAACTTCAATGGCCACGCTGAAATCACCTACACCGTAACGGACGGTCAATTGACCGACGAAGCGAAAGTAACTGTTACAGTAAATCCAGTGAACGATGCGCCAACCATCAAGGTTGATGCAGTAGAAAGCATCACTGAAGATGCAGTGAACACTGATACGGTAGTCGCAACCTTAACGGTTCGCGATACTGACACTTCTGAAGATCAATTAACCGTTTCTTTAGAAAACAACTCAAACGGTTACTTTGTGTTAGTTGGCGATGAAGTCAAGCTGACTCAAGCGGGCGTCGATGCAGTTAACAACGATGAACTCAACCTTAAAGACCTGACTATCAGCGCGTCAGTATCGGAT
>NZ_JAWPOJ010000288.1:0-1213 GCF_033344235.1 Vibrio sp. Vb1554
TAGTTGGCTTTCAAGCTCCAATGGCTCGACATCGACTAAAGAAGCGGCATCAAGCGCGTCAAAGATTTCGTCTCTTATGTCAATATAAACTTCTTTTAGGTGATTCATTTCTTAAACCACGCGAACTTTTTCTGCACTTTGACTTTTTTACCAGTCAGCGAATTCACCATATTTGGAATAGCTGGGGTGAACTTAATTTTCGCCGTATTGTGAATGCCCTGTTGGATGATCAACTTTTCCAAATTGGCTTCATAAACGAAATCAATGGTGTCTTTCGCTTTAATTTTTTCTTTGGCGCCTTGGAGAGGCATCATGTAATCCTTCTGCGATCGAGTCATAGAAAAAATGATTCGATGCTCGGCCTTTCCTAATTTTTTCTTTATCGAGTGATAAGCGCGCAACGAGGCAACAGAAGGTTCACAAACAACAAAAATGCGGTTGTATCTTTCATTGATGTCTTCTGAAGTCAGTTCGTTTATCGCATTTAAAGGCAATGAATCTATGATGAAGTTGTACTGATCCACCAGCTCATTAGAAATTCTAAATAGAGAGTCTGCATGGTCACTTATGCATGCAATGTTCTTTTCAAGGGCAAGGAAATCAAGCTTGTCTTTGATCGGGTGTACATAGCTCCCAGCAATTGCGGCATCGAGCTCAGATTGGTTTAAATCGATACTATTTTGTTGCGCCTTTAGTCCTTTTAAACCCAAGAAAATATCCGAATTTAATGCCAGCGTATCGTGTTCAACGAGCAACGTTTTCAAGCTCGCTTGCTGGCTTAAGCTGTGGGATAAAAAAGCACTGATGGTTGACACGCCAACACCGCCTTTACTACCAAGCATCAAGACTCTTTTAGCGATTCGCGACTTTTTCTTCACCGTTGGCGAAAATGTGTCTTTACCAGACTCTTTTAATGCGCCCAACAAGCCATCAAGTTCCGGATCCCAAAGAATGTAGTTCGCACCTAACGACAGCACTTTGTCACGCATCAAGATTGAGTCCGTGTTGCTCAACACAATCAGAGAGATGCTCACATCTAATCTTGAAGATATTTCCGCCACTTCCGAAACAAGCTCGCCACAATCTCGCAAATCAAGAACGACATGCTTTATTTCTGCGCTTGTTTTGTGCCAACTCTCATCATCGATATCATCTACTTTAAGAGGTGATGCGAAACCTTCGATCGCATAGAGCTCATCGATCGCTTGCAGAA
>NZ_JAWPOJ010000289.1:0-1211 GCF_033344235.1 Vibrio sp. Vb1554
GAACTTATTTACGAAGGTGAAGAAGTCAATGCGCTTGGTATTTTGCAATCGGCCAATCACTCCCTAATTCAATTAGCGGAATTAGATGAAAAATTAGCCGAGCTACCAAATATGCTGGCTGACGCGATGATCCAGCTAGAAGAAACCAAAAACGAACTTCGTAGCTACTTGGATGGCATCGATGTTGATCCAGGTCGTATGGCTTATGTCGAAGAGCGTTTTTCTAAAGTGATGTCGATGGCTCGTAAGCATCATGTTATGCCTGATGAGTTATACCAACATCACCAAGACCTTCTAGCACAAATCGAAGCATTGGATTGCTCTGATGAACGTCTGGATGAATTGGCTCAAGAAGTGGAACAGAAATACCAAAGCTTCCTGACTCAAGCGGAAAAGCTGCATAAATCACGCAGCCGTTACGCAAAAGAACTGAACAAGCTGATCACGCAAAGCATGCACGAACTGAGCATGGAAAAAGCCGTCTTCAGCATTGAAGTAAACAACGAAAACACACATCCGTCGCCATTGGGGATGGACAGTGTGTGCTTCTTGGTCTCCACTAACCCGGGGCAACCTTTGCAACCAATTGCGAAAGTTGCGTCAGGTGGTGAGTTGTCCCGTATCTCGCTAGCGATCCAAGTAATCACTGCTCAAAAAGTAGATACGCCAAGTTTGATCTTCGATGAGGTGGACGTGGGTATTAGTGGCCCAACGGCTGCGGTAGTAGGCAAAATGCTACGCAAGCTTGGAGAATCGACTCAAGTCATGTGTGTCACTCACTTACCGCAAGTAGCCGGTTGTGGCCACCAACAAATGTTTGTCGCAAAACACACCAAAGGTGGTCAAACGGAAACACAAATGCGCGTACTAGATGAAGAACAACGTGTGGCAGAACTGGCTCGTTTACTCGGTGGTAGCCAAATCACTGATTCAACATTAGCTAACGCGAAAGAACTCCTTATCGCCGCCTAACCCTATGACACAGAGTCATCGACAATCCAGTTGATGACTCTTTTCGTATTAATCGCTTCAGTGACTCGGCTAACGAAAACATCATTAGACTCCCTATCACCCCTTAATATCTGCCAATAAATGCAACTCAACTCAAAATTCGTTGTCAGATTCCCTACCATGCGACGCATAGCTTTTTACATCTGCGTCGAGCTTGTTTATTATCAGCGCAGTATTTTAAAGGTTACTAAGAAATTATT
>NZ_JAWPOJ010000290.1:0-1210 GCF_033344235.1 Vibrio sp. Vb1554
ATGCCATCGATAGTGCCATTTTGTAGCGCACTTGCACTGCCGCCATACCCCATAAAGGCAAGGTTGAACTTATCTGGGTCAACACTCAGGCCTTTCATGATCTGACGGCCTGAGTTCTCAGTACCGGAGTTCTTTTTGCCGATAGAGAACTTTTTCCCTTCGAGGTTTTTCAGATCACTAACCGTACCGGTTTTTGCTAAGTCGCTACGAACAATGAAGTGTTCAACGTTTTGCCATAGCATTGAGACTGAACGCAACTTTTCTTGGCGACCGCTTTTCTCGTAAGGACCTTCCCCAGACCAAGCCCACGCACCGTACAAACCTTGCAAAATCGCAAATTGTGCTTCGTTTTCATTCAATAGTTTAACGTTTTCACCAGAGCCAGCAGAGCTGATAGCAGAAAGGGAGAAGTGGTGCTTTGGTGCGAGTTTCACTTTACTTAATGTCGCCAAAGCTACCCCAACTGGGTAGTAAGTGCCACCAGTAGAAGCGGTCGCAAGGATGTAGCTGCGCTCTTCCGCCGCTGCATTTGTCGCGATACCAAAAGATGTCACAGCAATAGCCAGTGCTTTTACGAGCTTATTCATTTTCATTATTACTCTCCGTGTAGTCGTTTCACGATTATGGATTTACATCATGTTAAATCTTTATTAACAACAAAACGCTAAGAGCAACTTAAATGCCAATTTTCAACTCATTGTTTTTATTTAATAAATATAATCTCCCAGCCAAAAATGAGCAAAAACTCGCTCATTTGCCCGTAAACCAATAAGCAAGATATTGCCGACAATAGAATGAGACTAAGCGGTACAACCTCGCAAAACGTTAATGAATTGTGATCGATACAAAAGATTTGCCCTTTTTAGCCATGAGCAAGTTTTTGCCGATAACAAACAAGCATTCAACTCTGTCGCGGAGTTTCCCAACGCAACATCTCTTAGCGAAATAGGTCTAAAAACGTATCTAGTTCATACCAAGTATGAGCACCACTCTAAAGTAGTGTTCACTTATTGAGCAATGCAGCTTAGATAAAAACTCCAAATGATGAACAAAATTCCAACAAAAACGGTCATGTTAACGAACTGAAAAGTTATTTATTCCATTTTAAGATTTAAATTCCAGTTTAAACCACTAACTTAAAGATAAAGATTAACCATATCGACTTATTTTCTCCTTTGGGGTTGTGCCGATCCCATTAAGTTCGTTAGGG
>NZ_JAWPOJ010000291.1:0-1210 GCF_033344235.1 Vibrio sp. Vb1554
CATGTCTCACTACCTTAATACCGCTCACACATACCGCAGTAAATGGTGTCTCCCATTGTGTGCCCAACCGTGCTGGAACAGGCTCTACCTTTGGTGTGGTGAGGACCAACTCAGTTATCAATAAAACGGTAGGAAAGACTTTTCTACTTACCTAAAATATAAGCATTTACCTTTATGCTTATGGATTAAGTATGTATAGGGAGTTGGAAAGATCAAAAATTAATTCAACACTGTTTTATTTTTTATATTGAAATTAGATTGAAAATGACAGGAAGCAGTGAACTATCTTTTTGATTAATTCTTAGTTGATGAATATCAATAGGATTTACAAGATGGAATTTAATAATATTTATATTACTTATTTTTTAAGGACAAATTGAATAACACGATGAAATAAAAAGAATTGAGAGAAAAGAAAGTAATGAAGCAGTCTTTACTTCATTACTTTGACATAAATTACTCAGAAATAGGCTCCACAATGAGGATTATTCCATCGATCGCGACGATTTTTACACGAGTACCAGCTCGGATATTTTGCTCACACTGTGCAGACCAGGTGGTATCGGCGATGCGAATTCTGTTTAACCCAATTGAAAAATCTTCCTCAAGTATCACGCTGCGGCCAATCAACTGCTTGTACTTTTGGTTGAGATCTCTTGTTTGATCATCTTGTTTGTCTCTTGACCACTGGCGTCGCCACCATAACCAAGTTGTCAGCAAGCTGAAAGTCGCGAAAGATAACCATTGAAGTTGCCAGCCGAAAGGGAGCACTGCCAATAACGCTCCCACTAATAACGCCGATAACCCCAACCACAGAAAGTAACCCGCTGTACCAAGTAGCTCAACGGCAAGCAGCACAAAGCCGAATGCAAGCCAGTGCCAAAATGTTATGCCATCAAGCAGGTTGAACAAGTCCATAACTGGGTCCTAATCTTTATTTTGTTGTTTAAACATTTCTGCGATGCCCGCAACAGAGCCCATGAGTCCGGTTGCTTCCAAAGGTAGCATAATGATTTTTCCGTTTTCAGCTTGACCAATACTCTTGAGAGCTTCTGTGTAGCCTTGCGCGATGAAGTAATTAACGGCTTGCATATCGCCTTTTGCGATGGCTTCGGAAACCATGTAAGTCGCTTTTGCTTCCGCTTGAGCAGCACGCTCACGCGCTTCAGCATGGAGGATAGCAGACTGTTTTTCACCTTCTGCTTTTAAA
>NZ_JAWPOJ010000292.1:0-1209 GCF_033344235.1 Vibrio sp. Vb1554
AATGCTTAGTGTTGGAAGATTCCAATAATGGCATTAAAGCCGCACTTGCTGCTGGCTGCCATGCAGTGATGATTCCAGACTTATTGCCACCGCAGACAGAGTTAATGTCTGATATCACTGTACTCGACAACCTAGCTCAGGTTATTCCTCTTTTGGACTCGTACGGGCCGAAGGCACCCTGATGTGAAATTCGGTGCGCTGGTTTTCTGATTGAACTTGGATATCACCTTCATACGCTTGCACGATAGATTGGGTAATCGACAAACCCAGCCCTGCACCTACGCTACCGACATGTTGGCGAGATTTATCTGCGCGATAAAACCGGTCGAAAAGGTACGGTAAGTTTTGCTCGGCAATGGTGTCACCTTGGTTGCTGACCGATATCGTCACCTGTTCCTCAACCTCTTGAACGTCAATCACAATGGTTGAATCAGCATACGCATGACGAATCGCGTTGGAGAGCAAATTGCCCACCGCACGCTCAAACATGTTTTTGTCCATATAGAGCTGACCGTCGCCTGAACTCACGATTCGCACCTCGGCATCTTCGGCCAATATTTCAAAATACGCAACCAAGCGGTCAATTTCCTCCTGCACCGCAAACACTTCGTCATGGCGATGAATGAGCTTGTTTTCAGCCTTGGCAATGTAGAGCAAATCGTTGATGGTTTTCGTGATGCGGTTGAGTTCTTCCAACGTTGAGGCAATCGCATCCTGATACTCTTCAGACGTTCGACACGCACCTAAAATGACCTGATTTTGCGTAGTAACGTTGGTGAGTGGCGTTTTTAACTCATGTGCTATATCAGAAGAAAACTCGCTCAAGCGGCGAAAACCAGTTTGCAACCTATCGAGCATCGCGTTGTGTTTGTTGGCTAACTCGCGCAGTTCTATTGGCAACGAATCGGGGTCGAGACGAATGCCCATTTGCTCTGGTGATATCTGTTGAATGTGCTGATTCAATCCCACAATCGGCTTCAACCCACGTTTTACCATCCAACCGCTCAACGCGGAAGAAATCACAAACGCCAAACCGAGCGCCCAAAACAAAATCCAGTCGAGTTTATCCAAAAACAAAATATGGTGGTTGATACTCATGCCGAGCACCACCTGATACTCCCCAGCTTGAAACGCAAACGCGCGAATATTCAGCGAGTCCTCACTCCATTCGATGGCACGCTCGTGATTTAAAACCTGAGGTGAGCTAAT
>NZ_JAWPOJ010000293.1:0-1208 GCF_033344235.1 Vibrio sp. Vb1554
GTCGTATTTCATTCCTTGCGAAAGATTATCCAACCAGCCTCAAAGCTCTCGAAGAGAGCGACCGCGCGGTACGTGTTCAACAAGACCGAGCAACCATTTCTGTTTCTGAAACAGCGACGAGCGTAGGTTCACTTGCTGTAAACGACAATCTTAACGAATACCAACCTGCAGACTACGAACTCGGCTTTTTGCATTTATACCTTGGTCTGAACTATCTACAAAAAAATGATTTAGAAGGTGCACTCGTCGAAGTTCGTCGTGCCAACCAAGTTCAGGAAGCGGCGAGAAAAGCGCGTGAAAAAGAGCTGAAGTCGGCAGAAAAAGATCTAAAAAACCAAGGTATGTCAGCCAACTTAGGCAGCGTGCTCGCGAGTTATCCAGACGCAGGGAAAAAACTCAGCGCGGTGCAAAACGGTTATCTCTTCTATCTTTCTGGTTTGTTGTACGAAGCGTCACGTGATCTTAACAGCGCTTATGTGGATTACCGTCGTGCTTTGGCTGTGATGCCAGATAACAAACAGGTTATTGAAAGCACGATGTACGCCGCGAAAAAGCTCGGTATGCGTGAAGACTTACGTCTGCTTGAAAAACGCTATGGCAAGGCACCGACAGGGTTAAATAAGTCACAAGGACGCGTCATTGTGATTGACGAGCAAGGTGTGGTTGAGGCTTTGCAAGGTTGGCGTATTGACTTACCTATTTTTGACAGTCGCGGCAATGGCGCAATCTACTCATTGGCACTACCTTATTATCCGAAACGTGGGACACCACGCTTTAGTGATGTGGCTTTGAATGGAAAAACGCTGCCTTCTAGTACGTTGGCTGACGTTAATGCCATGGCTCAGAATGATTTGAATGAACGCTTAACGACAATAGTGATTCGCCAAGCCATTCGCGTTTGGGCGAAAGACCGAATCAGAAAAGAAGCAGCGAAAAAAGGCGATGACGTGGGCAATATTCTTTTCAACGTTTGGAATACGTTAACAGAACAACCAGATACTCGAAGCTGGCAAACGCTGCCAGCGCAAGTGAAGACGGCCTCACAAATTGTGAAGCCGGGTACACAGCAGCTAAATTTAGGCGATCAAGTCTATCAATTTGACGTACCAGCGCAGCAAACCACACTGGTGTGGGTTTCTCGTCAGGGAGCGCATTCGACGGTATGGCATAAACAATTAGGGAGATTGTAATGAGAGCATGGCTTATTG
>NZ_JAWPOJ010000294.1:0-1207 GCF_033344235.1 Vibrio sp. Vb1554
ATCCAAAACGCTGGATCAGGGTGACCGCGCCCGTCTTGGCCACTTGGTGGGTATGGCCCGCTTTCTTGACCAGGTGCCAATACCCATCTTTGTATCAACTCCCCTTCCTGCCCGGCATCCCCGCAATTGATGACTTCAGAACAAGATGCTACCAATTTTTCAATAACAGCAAATTGCCTTTTTACTCCATCGTTATCAATTAGTTTAATGCCAAATTTTTTAGGTACAATTGGCAGATCTTCCAATTTCCAGTATTTCCAATTTTCTTTGTAATCATGGGGTTCATTCAATGTACACAGATGGCCAAAAGTCCAGGTTACCCAATAGCCATTTCCTTCATAAAAGCCGTTGTTGCGTTGTTTTGCACCAATTACTTCGGCAATATCTTTTGCCACAGAAGGTTTTTCAGCTATACATAAAATCATAAGGAGGCAAAGTTAGTAAGGTCGTTGAAGTTTTGAAACCGTTACATACAAAACATTTCAACAAAAACAGTAAGTTTTAGAGTTATTTACGTGTATATTTTTTTATTTCAAAAGCAAAAGCGTGTTTTTCATCAATACCCTGTTTCAGTACAGTTTCACTATTCCACTCAGATTCAGAAAATTTAGGAAAAAAAGTATCTGCGTCAAACACTCCATCTACTTGTGTGATATACATTTCTTGAAGGATGTTTCGCTGCATAACTTCTGCATAAATTTGTCCCCCACCAATGATGAAAACAGTTCTTTCGGTTTCATTTTTATAGAACTCTAAACATTCAGTAAGTGAAAAAAAGACATGAGCTCCTGGTGCTTGATAGCCGATTTGGTGAGTTAAAACGGCATTTTCACGATTTGGCAAGGGTCTAAATTTCTCAGGAATAGATTCATAATTTTTACGTCCGGTTATTACTACATGACCTGTTGAAGTTTCTTTAAAGAATTTCATATCAGCCGGCAATTTCCATAACAAATCGTTGTCTTTACCAATGCCAAAATTTTTATCCATGGCAACAATTAATGATAGTTTCATAATGATCGGTATTGAATAATTAATTTTTTATTTGAGGCATTAAGCACATGCAATAATTTCTCAATTGGTTTTTTCACCTTTTCTTTCAAATGTAACTCATCTGCAGTTTGAATCATACGTATAGGAAGAATAAACGCCCTTTTCACCCAAGTCCAACAGCTTTGGACCGCAGTTGACTCTTTCGACACCCCTG
>NZ_JAWPOJ010000295.1:0-1207 GCF_033344235.1 Vibrio sp. Vb1554
TATTGATTGGCTAAATAGTGTTGCCTCAACCAACGCCATACTTGTTCGATAGGGTTTGGCTCTGAAGAATAGGGCGAAAGTTTGATGACACTGACATTTTAAAGTCATTGGCTTTATCTTTTATGTATTGGCTCAACAGCTCTCTTTGCTCGGAAGTTAAGAATGGTGGTCTTCCTATTCTTGGCTTTTCTTGCCGTCCTTCCAGCCCTTCTTCAAGAAAGGTTTGAACCTACTTATTGACACTGGTTCGGCTTACCTTGAGAAACTTGGCGATTTGTGTACGTGAGTGTCCATCTTTGAAATGAGTAAGGGTCAGTGGCCTCATTTTCATCTGAATGGATTTTTGCTGACTTGCGAGTTTTTTAAAGTCGATATTATTGAGGCTGTCCATAGCGAATCAGTTCTGTTGTTGGACAGCCTCAATTGGATCATGTTTTTACTTAGATTGGTATTGCTTGTCTGTTGAGTGGTGCTCATTGGCGTGGGTGGGGAAAAGCCGAAAAAACGATAAGGGTCAAACTGTAGCGAGTGGTTTAAGAGAGAGGGGGGGCTGGGTTTCTAGTTAATTTAATACGTGTTGATGGTTATGGATAAATGGCAGGCAATAAAAAGCCGACAGTAAACTGTCGGCTTGATAATGTTGTTACTGGTTAGTCGTGCTGAACCAGCATCAGAGCTTTACGAGAGACTTCATGAGCTGCTTTGGTTAGATTTTGCTTCTCTAGTGTGTCTGCTAGGAAAGCATAGTCAGATACGTCTGAGCGAAGTTTTAGAGCTATTTCAAAGTGCTCCTGAGCTTGTTGCCACTTCTCTTGGCGGAAGTAGAAGTGTGCTAGAGCGCTGTGTGCCGCTGCGTTGTCAGATTCTTTCTTTACTACGCCTTCTAGGAAGACTACTACAGGATGGATATCTGGTAGGTTTAAGTCTGGCAGTAGTTGGTAAAGTTCTGGTTCAGGCTGCTTTTTCAGTGCTTCTTTTAGTACGGTAAAGGCTTCGGTATCGGCTTTACGAGCGATAAGCTCACGTGCAAAACAAGCAATAAGATGCGTGTCTTGCTTCACTTTACGAGCCAGACTGTTCCAATGAGAAATTAGCCCTTCGCTACCTTGTTGTTGCGCAACTTCATGCAGTAAACCACATTGTGCTTTCTGAATCAGTTCTGCTTGCTCTTCTTCCGTTACTAGCTTTGCTTTCGCCAGTTGTGGCA
>NZ_JAWPOJ010000296.1:0-1206 GCF_033344235.1 Vibrio sp. Vb1554
GAAAGAGCGTTTGGTTACCGATTACTTCCGCCAGAAGTTTGCTCAGGTCACCAACCCGCCTATCGATCCACTACGTGAAAAGCATGTTATGTCGTTAGCCACCAGTATAGGTCAGGAGATGAACGTCTTCTGTGAAACCGACGGCCACGCGCATCGAGTGACATTTGATTCTCCAGTGCTACTTTACTCTGACATGCAGCAGTTGCTTGAGCTGGGTGACGATCACTACCGCAATACCATTCTCGACATAAACTACGATCCACAAGAGAAAGATCTCAAACAAGCGATCGATGACTTATGTGATCAAGCTGAACAAGTGGTGCGAGAAGGTACCGTTTTAGTGGTTCTTTCCGACCGCGCGTTAGTCAAAGGCAAATTGCCAATTCCAGCCGCCATGGCTGTCGGCGCCGTGCAAACTCGCTTAGTTACAGCCAACCTTCGTTGTGATGCCAACATCGTCGCGGAAACCGCAACCGCACGTGACCCTCATCAATTTGCCGTATTGCTAGGCTTTGGCGCTACGGCGGTTTATCCGTATCTAGCTTATGAAGCGCTAGGCAAGTTGATTGACGATGGTGCCCTAGATAAAGACTACCGCGATGTTATGCAGAACTATCAGTATGGCATCAACAAAGGCTTGTACAAAATCATGTCGAAGATGGGTATTTCGACCATCGCCTCTTACCGTTGCTCACAATTGTTCGAAGCTGTTGGGTTGAGCCGAGAAGTGGTCGACTTGTGCTTTAAAGGCGTAACCACTCGCATCGAAGGCGCAAACTTTGATGATTTCCAACAAGATTTAACCAACTTGTCCCGCAAGGCGTGGGCAAAACGTAAATCGATTGAACATGGTGGATTACTCAAATACGTACATGGCGGTGAGTACCATGCCTACAACCCTGATGTGGTTGGTACACTGCAAAAAGCGGTGAAATCTGGTGAAAGTAACGATTATCAAAGTTTTGCCAAACAAGTAAACGAGCGCCCTGTCGCGATGTTGCGTGACCTAATGGCACTGAAAAAAACTGACTCGCCATTGCCACTTGAACGAATCGAACCTAAAACAGAATTGTTCAAACGTTTTGATTCTGCCGCCATGTCTATCGGAGCGTTGAGCCCAGAGGCACACGAAGCACTTGCAACGGCGATGAACCGTCTTGGTGGTTACTCTAACTCGGGTGAAGGCGGTGAAGATCCTCGCCGTTT
>NZ_JAWPOJ010000029.1:0-51616 GCF_033344235.1 Vibrio sp. Vb1554
TCATAATGTCACCTGTTAACTTATGAGGTGATGATATCACCTCTAACTAAGTGACCAAATTCACTATGCCACTACAAAACAAAGGCTCTTAAATTTAGAATGTTTAAGAGTCTTTGCCTCTTAATTATGCGAAACAACATCCTAGCGTAAAGTGAAAAGAAAAGCCTTTCACTCTACTGCTAAGATTTATTGATACTTTGCCGAAGTAATGAACTCACCGAATGTCTCGCACCATACAACAACCGTATTGTATTCAGAAATTGAAGTGCTTTGAGGAACCTCAACAACGAAGTTATCGAACGTTTTGACATCACCAATTAAGCTCATCTCAGATTTAAGGTCATTAAACTCTTGTTCCGTTTCGACAAACTTAGGAGATAGATAGAGTTTATAGTCTGGTCCGGGAGCGAGTTTTCCTACCAACGTAATGACTTCAGAACTCAAATGAATTTCTCCCTCTCCCCAATGAAAAGCATCGCTACCTTTGAGTTCCCTCTTAAACACTGCGCTGTATTCTGCACCTTGCTTGCTCTTAGCAACTTGTTCATCGGTCGGCGCAGGTGGTGCAATAAGGATCGGTAAAGTATAGATACCTATCGCAATGCCAATAGAAACTGCCACTAAGTGACTGATTGTTAATTTAATTATATTTTTCAAGGTCATAAGCATCTTCTTATTAGTTTTACTACTTGAAATTAGATTCAAATCGGCCTTATCTGTCTATTATCGAGCAGCATAATGTCATTAACATTATACACAAGCTATGCGCACTAAATGCAGACTGAGCGCAATTAAAAACGGCTGATAATTAATATCAGCCGTTTGCTTATCGGAAATGTCGTTGTGCCGGTTTGGTCACTATTCCGCTTCCACCAAAGCGATCTTATCGGATGTCGATTTTTCCAATTTTATCGCAATAAACTTAGAGGTTGGCGTAAACGTTCTATCCCCATAACTGTCCAAAGGAACTAATGGGTTTGTTTCTGGATAGTAAGCCGCCGCCTGACCTGCTGGTACATCATAGGCAACAAGCGTAAATCCGCTCACACGGCGCTCAACGCCATCTTCCCACAATGACACCATGTCCACTTTGTCGCCCGGTTCAAAACCGAGTTTACGAATATCCGCTTCATTGATAAACAGCACTTCGCGCATACCAAATACTCCACGATAACGGTCATTCAAGCCGTAAAGTGTCGTATTGTATTGGTCGTGTGAGCGCATGGTTTGCAAGATCAAATCTGGCTTTTGGCCTTTTTCGAGTATCGCTTCGCTGATCAACTGCTTCGGCAACTCGCTAGAGCTGAACTGTGCTTTGCCGCTTGGTGTATTCCATCGACGCTCAGCAGCTGGGTTTACCAAGTGGAATCCACCCGGGTGTTTAAGCTTATGGTTAAAGTCGGTAAAGCCCGGAATCGTGTCGGCAATCAAATCGCGAATACGGTCGTAATCTTCAATCGCCCACAACCAATCAATTGGTTTTGCCCCGAGTGTAGCATTGGCAATACCGGCAATAATCGCTGGTTCTGAACGCAAATGCTCCGAACGCGGTTTTAGCTGACCAAATGAGATATGTACCATGCTGAAGGTATCTTCAACCGTCACGCCTTGTGGGCCAGTCGCTTGCTGATCAATCTCAGTACGGCCTAAGCACGGAAGAATAAGCGCATCTTTACCTGTGACAAGGTGAGAACGATTTAACTTCGTCGAAATGTGTACGGTTAAATTACAGTTTCGCATTGCGTTGTGCGTACGTTCTGTGTCTGGCGTTGCTTGTGCAAAGTTGCCGCCCAAACCGATAAATACTTTCGCTTGCCCTTCTTCCATCGCTTTAATGGCTTGCACAGTGTTGTGGCCTTCACCGCGCGGGACGGCAAAGTTAAATCGACTTTCAATGCGATCCAACAACAGCTCTGAAGGTTTTTCATCAATGCCCATCGTACGGTCGCCCTGAACGTTACTGTGACCACGCACTGGTGAAAGACCCGCGCCCGGCTTACCAACGTTACCTCGTAACATTTGCACGTTTGCGACTTCTTTAATGGTTGGTACAGAGTGACGATGCTGAGTCAACCCCATCGCCCAACACATGATCACACGTTCTGCACGTCGATACATGCTCGCCACCATCTCGATTTCACTTAAATCAAGACCCGATTGTTCCGCGATGTGTTCCCAAGAGGTTGCGTCCACTTCAGCCAAATACTCATCAATACCTGTTGTGTGTTGCTTGATGAATTCACGATCAAATACCGCTTTGCCACCGTTTTGCAATGCCTCGCGTTCCCATTGCAACAAGAATTTCGCGATGCCACGAAATACTGCCATGTCTCCGCCCAAAGCAGGACGCAGGTACGCCGTGTTGGTAGGCTCTGAGCCGTTACTCAACATCTCAATCGGCATTTGTGGGTTTTGGAAACGCTCTAACCCGCGCTCTTTCAGCGGGTTTAGACAGATAACCTGTGCACCACGTTTTACCGCTTCGCGCAGAGGTTCCAGCATTCGTGGGTGGTTCGTGCCCGGATTTTGACCAATCACGAAAATCGCATCAGCTTCTTCAAAATCATCAAAGATCACTGTGCCTTTACCAACACCAATGGTGTCTTTCATCCCTATTGCACTGGCTTCGTGACACATGTTGGAACAATCTGGAAAGTTATTGGTACCGAATGCGCGCACAAATAGCTGATACAAAAACGCCGCTTCGTTGCTTGCACGACCAGAGGTATAAAACTCAGCTTGGTGTGGTGAATCCAATTGATTGAGATGTTTCGCGACAAGTGCAAAAGCCTCATCCCAAGAGACTGGCACATAGTGATCGGATTCAGCATCGTATCGCATTGGGTGCGTGATACGGCCTTGGTATTCCAACCAGTAATCGGTTTGCGTTGAGAGAGATGAAACGCTGTGATTGGCAAAAAAATCAGGGTCAACCAGACGATTGGTCGCCTCCCAGTTTACCGCTTTCGCGCCATTCTCACAGAAATTGACTTTACCACTATCTGGCGACTCACCCCATGCACATCCCGGACAGTCGAAACCGCCATTTTGGTTGGTTTTGAGCATAGTGCGAATGTTTTTAACTGCATTTTCACTGCCCCACCAACTTCTGGTTACGGCTTTCAGTGCACCCCAACCACCAGCTGGACCTTTGTATGCTTTTATTTGTTCTTTTTGGCTCACGACTTTACTCCTCGCAGATATACCAGCAAGCAGGGTGCCCGTGAAAACAAGCGCGTTATTTATTGAGATAATGCGGAAGTATTGAAGGGCTTAGTTTCTAATCCATGTATTTTTTAATCCAAATAAGTAACCACTCAACATGCTCTCGCTTGTCCGAGCGTTTACTTATCTAGATTCTTGATATCGGATACCCGCCTACTGTTTCTAAGACTGGTAGATTCAATTCGCATTGTTGCGTCTTGATCTAAATCAAAGATTAAGTCGATATTCAATATGCGTCCAATTGATAATCCTGACCGAGTGATAAACAAAATCTATGACGAATTTTTCCACTGACGGTCATCACATTTTTAATCAATACAATTTATGAGGTTAATCGTTTTCCCATTCGATTCCACCTAGTTCGCTTAACGAACTCAATAAAATCGGCACTCTTGATAATAGATAATATCTATCACACTATAGATACTTTAAATTTGACCCTAATTAATATCAGGAATAGCCTTGATTCAGATCAATTTTGAGTGTGGTTTTATTCTTGACTTGGTTTTGGTTTTCCATTTCCCAGTTAAAACGCTCCAGCGCTTAAAAAGTACGGTAGTGCTGTGCCCTTTTTAGGGAGTTCCCCCGTACATGTGACTCACAACGCAAGGTTAACAAGCCATTATGGATATCAAACAACTTAAATATCTCATCGCACTTGAACAGACCAAACACTTTGGTCAAGCCGCCGCATTGTGCCACATTACGCAGCCTACCTTGTCCATGAGAATCCGAAGCTTAGAGGAAGAGCTCGATCTCGAATTAATCCAAAGAAGTCAACGATTTGAAGGATTCACTGAAGCCGGAGAACGCATTTTAGCTTGGGCAAAAACCGTCTTAGCCGCTCATGATGGATTGCAAGCTGAAGCCGCCAACTGCCGTGGTCAGTTGGTCGGCTCTCTTCGGCTTGGAATGGTGCCACTCGCCAGCCAAAACCCTATGCAATTGCTCAAACCATTAGCTCAACAGTTCCCTGAGTTACGCTTTCAAATACTCTCCATGACGACCGAACAGATCATAGACCAACTCAATCGCAATCAACTTGATTTGGGGATGTGTTATGTCGATCAAGTTAACACCGCTTACTTCGATGTTATCGAACTAGATTCAACCAAACTTGGCGTTTTATTCGATGAGCGTCATTTTGATTTTGCCGAATCTGAAGTGTTGTGGGAGTCACTCAATAACATTCCGCTAGGGCTGCTTTCGAAGGGCATGCACTATCGCCACTCAATTGATCTTAGCTTTGTGAGTAAAGGGCTGGTTCCGCAAACCGTCATTGAAAGTAACTCCACCTTTCACTTGATCCAAGCAGTAACCAGTGGCCTTTGTTGCGCCATTATGCCTCTGAATTGTGGATTGGAAGAGTTGAACGATACGCTTCGCATTATCCCTATCGAAGAAGCCGCTGTTCACGCCCCACTAGGTTTGTTAAAGCGAAAACAAGAACCCTTCTCCGCGCTAACCGATCAGTGCTTCGCAGAAGCAAAAAACATATTCAATCGATAACAACAACCCACACGTCAATTTTTGGCATACATAACGGCTTATGAGGTGATTTCATGAGATGTACTACTCAATCTTATTTTGAACTGTCCGATTTCAATCAAGCACCACCTCAACCAAGTGCGTTCAATTACCGAGAATTGATTGATGGCCGCCCAGTACAACAAATGTCGCTGGCGAGTGAATCCGCCTTAGCTATCAGCTACAACGGCATTAGCCAAGCGGTCATGATGGTGACGCCAGGCCATCTGGAAGACTTCGTAAAAGGATTTAGCCTAAGCACAGGCATCGTCCACGATTTCAAAGAGATCAAAGACATTGAAATTGGCGGCGATCACGAATCTCACTATGCGGAAGTGGAAATCAGCAACCGCGCTTTCTGGGCGTTAAAAACACAACGCCGAAATCTTGCTGGCACAACCGGATGCGGCATTTGTGGTGTAGAGGCTCTGGAACAAGCTTTGCCTGATTTGGCGTCGCTGACACCGTCTCTTCCTCCGCGCTCCGATGTATTCGAAGGGCTGCGAGACAAAGTCGCACTGCATCAAGAAGCCGCACGTGAATCTGGCGCGTTACACGCCGCCTTATTTGCAGATTTACAAGGCAACATCAAGTTGTGCCGAGAGGATATCGGCCGCCACAACGCGCTAGATAAGTTGATTGGCGCATTGGCCAACAATCACATCGAGCCTCAAAGTGGCTTCGCAATCATGACAAGCCGTTGCAGCTTAGAGTTGATCCACAAAGCCGTTCGCGCGCGTATCCCCACTCTGGTTTGCTTATCTGCACCTACAGCGTTAACCGTCGAATGGGCAAGAAGAAACCATTTGAACCTAATTCACTTACCAAAACACGGCTCGCCGCGTCTATACAGCCCTGCGCCTTAACACGTCAACCTAGCCGAATTCCTAATATTTCTAACAGAGACCTCCGGGTTTCTGTTGTTTGCTTCTCATTCCCAATTGATACTTAGCGACAAGCCACCATTCTCTCCAACCAAACGTGCTCACCCCTTGTCTGCACTAAGCTTACGCATATTAACCCGCTTGGATTTGAACGCTTTCCAATCTGATAAGAACCCAGTCAAAAACCCATAGATTAGTAAGGATTTTGTGTGACTCTTTTCACGCTTTTCCGCCTTACTAGGCATTTCTAGGAATTTTTCCTAGCCGATCTAGGCAACCATCTCATGTGCCTCACAAAACCACTCTCTAGAATTCCGCTCAGTCAAAGGTAACAAGAGCGCATAACGGTCTCCGTTGTGTTTCTAAAACAATTACAAGAGAGTTCATCATGTTAAAATTCCTCGAACAGGTGCGGAAGCCGACCCTCGATCTTCCTGTCGAAGTTAGAAGAAAGATGTGGTTTAAACCGTTCATCCAATCTTACTTGGTCGTATTCATCGGCTACCTAACCATGTACTTGATTCGTAAGAACTTCAATGTCGCGCAAAACGACATGATCTCAACTTACGGTTTGAGCATGACAGACCTAGGTCTTATTGGCCTTGGCTTCTCCATCACATACGGCATCGGTAAAACCGTTGTGTCTTACTACGCTGACGGTAAGAACACCAAGCAATTCCTCCCTTTTATGCTGATCCTTTCTGGTCTTGCAATGCTTGGTTTCAGCTTCAGCATGGGCGGCGGTAGTGCAAGCCTGTTCTTGATGGTGGCTTTCTACGCTCTAAGTGGTTTCTTCCAAAGTACTGGTGGCCCTTCTAGTTACTCAACCATTACAAAATGGACACCTCGTAACAAACGCGGCTCTTACCTAGGCTTGTGGAACATGTCACACAACGTTGGTGGTGCGGGCGCAGCGGGTGTTGCTCTTTTCGGTGCCAACTACCTATTCGACGGCCACGTAATCGGCATGTTCGTGTTCCCTTCTATCATCGCGATCATCGTCGGCTTTATCGGTATGCGCTTTGGTAGCGACTCTCCAGAAGCTTACGGTCTAGGTAAAGTAGAAGAACTTTTCGATGAAGCAGTGAGTGAAGAAGACACCGCCGCTGAAGAAAACCAGATGACCAAAAAAGAAATCTTTGTTGAATACGTTCTTAAAAACAAAGTTATCTGGCTACTTTGCTTTGCCAACATCTTCCTTTACATCGTGCGTATCGGTATCGACCAATGGTCAACGGTATACGCGTACCAAGAACTTGGTCTGTCAAAAGAAACTGCAATCTCTGGCTTTACTCTGTTCGAAGTCGGTGCGCTTGTCGGTACTTTGATGTGGGGTTACTTATCTGACTTAGCAAACGGTCGCCGCGCATTGGTTGCTTGTGTGTCTCTTGGTTTGATCATCGTATCGCTTGAGTTCTACCAACACGCCACTAGCGAGTTCATGTACTTAGCCTCTCTATTTGTATTGGGCTTCTTGGTGTTTGGTCCGCAACTTCTTATCGGTGTTGCCGCGGTTGGTTTTGTCCCTAAAAAAGCAATCAGTGTAGCTGACGGAGTAAAAGGTACATTCGCTTACCTAATCGGTGACAGCTTCGCGAAACTTGGTCTCGGTATGATTGCCGACGGTACACCTATCTTCGGCTTAACAGGTTGGAAAGGCACCTTCGCAGCCCTAGATACCTCCGCCATGATTTGTATTGTTTTGCTTGCTTTCGTCGCTATCGCGGAAGAGAAGAAGATTCGACACGCGAAGAAGCTTCAACTTGCACAAAACCAAGCCTAGCTTCTCTGCGCGCTTTACTTCGGTAAAGCGCGCAAGATCATTAAAAAGCATGGCTCAATTCAGTATCATTAAAGATTTTTCTATTGGCTCCTGTTGGAGCTTATTGTTGTTAGTCGTCTGCTCTATTTGGTTGTAATAATGATTCATGTTGCTCTAGTTGATGATCACGTCATCGTGCGTTCAGGTTTCGCACAATTATTAAATTTAGAAAGTGATATTACCGTTGTTGGTGAATTCGGCTCTGTCGCCGAAGCGCGAAAAGGCTTGCCTGCGGTACACCCTCATGTCGTCATCCTAGATATCTCCATGCCAGATGAAAGCGGCTTAAACTTTCTCAGCGAAATACCAACTGGCATTGCCTGCGTGATGCTTAGCGTGCATGACTCCCCTGCGATGGTGGAAAAATCACTAAAGCTAGGTGCAAAAGGCTATCTTAGTAAACGCTGTAGCCCAGACGAACTTATTCAAGCCGTGAGAACCAGTGCTTCTGGCGGCTGTTACCTCACATCAGATATTGCACTTAAACTTGCAACGCCTAGAGACAACACCACCTCTCTATGCCAACTGACAAAACGTGAAAACGAGGTATGTCAGCTACTTGCCACTGGGTTGGATGTAAAGTCTGTCGCGGCAGAGCTTGGCTTGAGCCACAAGACTGTGCATGTTCATCGTGCGAATGCCATCGACAAACTCGGCGTGAAAAACAACGTTGAGCTCGCCAAACTATTTTCTCAAGAGTCCTTTTAATGCGAGCTTATGCTGTTACCACCATTTGCGGACTTTTTGTTATGGCTTGCGCCTGGTTTTGCTTGTGGGTGATTGCCTATTACTTTGTCAATGATCCCGAGTTGGCGATCTTATTGTTTCCTTTCGCTTTACGATTAGGTGTCGCCCTTCACACTCGCACCGCTTATTGGCCGACGATTTACCTTTCGGAGTGGGGACTTTCCATCGCACTTGCGATGTTACTGGGTCAACCGCAGTGGCTTACCGTGCTGATTGCGAGCATTGCCAGTATCCCGGTCACTCTGATTGCGAAAAAATACTACTACGGAGACCAAAACCGCCATTTAGCCGTGATGGGCATTGTGATCATCATTACCGCCTTCATCAACGTAATGGCGGTCGGATTTCACGTGCCTTCTGTTTACATGGTATGGCTGGCTAGCATTTCTGGAGGCTTGCTCGTGGTGCCTATGTGCTACCTGTTGTGGAGCTATTTGTTCCAAAGTCGTTGGTCTCCGCTTAGCTCTCTCCTACTTAGTAATGCCGTTGTATTTCAGGTACGTCATATCGTGCTTTATGCGCTGCTTTTGATCGGCAGTATTTTGGTGCAAACCAGCTTGCCTGAAGAGCTAAAACGATTTGCGCCATTTTGTATGGCGATTCCAATCATCGTGCTTGCTCTGCGTTACGGCTGGCAAGGTGCTCTGCTCGCCACCATGCTCAACAGCATAGCGCTGATTGCGGCTCGTAGCGGCGTATCGAATCTAGAAATCACCGATTTGTTATTATCTCTCTCGGCGCAAACCATTACTGGCATTATGCTCGGTTTAGGGGTTCAGAAACAAAAAGACCTCAATCACAAACTGCGCGGTGAACTTGCGCGCAATCAGAATTTGTCTCGCCAGCTTATCAAAGCTGAAGAGTCCGTAAGACGCGATATTGCGCGCGAACTGCATGACGAAATAGGACAGAACATCACGGCAATCCGCACACAAGCCAACATCATTAAACGAGTGAACAACGCAGAAACACGCGTTGGTTGCGCGGACATGATCGAAGGGCTTTCCCTCAACGTGTACGACACCACTAAGCGACTGTTAAGCAAGCTAAGACCAAAAATGCTGGATGATTTGGACTTAAAAGAATCCGTCGAGCAACTGACGCGAGAGATGGAATTCGCCAATCACGGAACAACTGTTCAACTGAACTGGCAAGGCGATTACACCAGCCTGAGTGACACACTCAAAGTAACCCTATTCCGTTTATGCCAAGAGTCATTAAATAACGCTGCCAAGTACGCAGAAGCGCAGTTGATCAATATTGAACTGACAATTGGAGAAGCTGCGGTGTCACTGATGATTCACGATGATGGTGTCGGATTCAAAGTTCAGGACAGCATGAAAGGCATGGGCGTTCGCGGCATGCAAGAACGTGTGCACGCGTTAGGTGGAAAAATGGTTATCTACTCCACCAGCGATCAAGTGACCGGCACACAAATCAGCATTACTTTACCTAAGGTGTAACTCAAGATGTTTGGATTTTTACGTTCACCTAAATTTACTCAACCGAGCCTGAGCAACGAGCAAATCGATCAGCGTTACCACCATTGGCGTTTGCACATTATGTTGGGGATGTACATCGGCTACGCAGGTTTCTACTTTACCCGTAAGACCTTTAACTACGCCGCACCAGCGATGATTACCGATCTTGGCTTAGATAAAGGTGATTTGGGTCTTATCGGTACGCTTTTCTACATTACTTACGGCTGTTCGAAGTTTATTTCTGGCACGATTTCGGATCGCTCTAATCCTCGTTATTTCATGGGATTAGGATTGATTGCGACAGGTCTGGTCAACATCGCGTTCGGCTTTTCTAGCTCACTCGCGGCTTTCATTACTCTGTGGATCTTAAACGCGTGGTTCCAAGGCTGGGGCTGGCCTTCATGCTCCAAGCTGTTAACGACTTGGTATTCACGTTCCGAGCGTGGCTTCTTATGGGCGATTTGGAACACCGCACACAACGTTGGTGGCGCGCTGATCCCTATTTTGGTGGGCTATTTAACGTTGCACTACAGCTGGCGTGAAGGTTTTATTCTACCCGGCATCATCGGTGTATTACTCGGTCTATTCGTTTGTTGGCGATTGCGCGACAAACCCACAACAATGGGTTTACCAAGTGTCGGCCAATGGCGCAACGACGCGCTAGAACTTGCGCAAGAAAATTACGGACGTGGCCTCACCTACCGCGAAATTCTGAAATCGTACGTATTTAACAACAAATACATCTGGCTGCTCGCGTTCAGTTATGTGTTGGTTTACATCGTTCGTACCGCAATCAATGACTGGGGAAACCTGTACTTGACCGAGCAGCATCACTATAGCCTGATTAACGCCAACGCTGCTCTGTCTATGTTTGAAATCGGCGGTTTTGTTGGTTCATTGGTTGCGGGTTGGGGCTCAGACAAACTCTTTGGCGGTAACCGTGGGCCAATGAACTTGCTGTTCGCGATTGGGATTTTCTTATCTGTCTCTGCGCTTTGGCTGATGCCTCTGACCAACTTTGCATTCCAAGCGGCGGGATTGTTCTCCATCGGCTTCTTTGTTTTTGGACCACAAATGCTGATCGGTATGGCGGCGGCGGAGTGCTCTCACAAAGATTCTGCCGGCGCGGCAACAGGATTCGTGGGCTTGTTCGCCTACATGGGCGCAGCATTGTCTGGTTATCCACTGGCGTTAATTCTTGAAGAATATCATTGGACGGGTTTCTTCATCACCATTTCAGTTTGTGCAGCCGTCATTGGCCTTTTGTTGCTGCCATTTTTGCAAGCGCAGCCATCACGAAAACCACTCGAACCAAAGCCTCGGTTGTAAATCGACTTATCGCCCTTAGGGCAAATTGGCGAGTGACCTAACCGCGCTCGCCCTCCTTATTTAACGTATCTCTGCTCAATTTTTCTTCCGATTCAGTTCGGAGGGTTAACTATGGGAAAAATTCATGAATTTGAACACTATTTCATCGCATAGCTTCTTTCAAATGAACAACAAAATCCAAAACTACGCCTGGGGAAGCACCTCTTCTATTCACGATTTGTTTGGCTTTTCTAACGAAACGAATGAGCCTCAAGCAGAAGTATGGATGGGTACTCACCCAAACGGCTGCTCTGAAGTTCAGGTTGAGCAAAACACGCTGCCTTTGTCTGAACTGATCAAACAAAACCAACCCGCTTACTTATCAGCAGAAACCGCAGCGAAATTTGGCGACCTGCCCTTTCTGTTTAAGATCTTAGCGGCCGAACATGCACTGTCGATTCAAGTTCACCCAAGCAAACAAGATGCCGAAATAGGCTTCGAAAAAGAACAAAGTGCCGGGATCCCACTAAACGCAAGCCATCGTAACTACAAGGATCCAAACCACAAACCTGAGTTGGTGTACGCGCTGACAAGTTACCAAGCCATGAACGGTTTTCGTTCGTATGACGAGATTATTGAGGCATTTGGCCTTTGCGATATCGATGAGCTACGCACACCGCTAGATGCATTCAAACGCGAAATCAACTCACAAGGTTTACGAGATTTCTTTGTGCACATTCTGACCATGGAAGGCGAAACAAAAGAGCGAGCACTGAAACAGCTTCTTGCCTGCGCCTCACGTCAATCAGAGCATGGCACTGATAGCGACGTTTTCCAGCTCATCTTGGATCTATCCACTCAATACCCTGGCGATGTCGGCTTGTTTGCGCCATTACTGTTGAATGTCATCACGCTGCAACCTGGCGAAGCGATGTTCCTGAGCGCAAGAACGCCACACGCTTACATTAAAGGAACGGGATTAGAGATCATGGCGAACTCAGATAATGTTTTGCGTGCAGGACTCACGCCGAAACATATGGATGTTGAAGAACTGGTTAAATGCACAGATTTTGTGCCTAAGCCGTTTAACAGCCTTGTTCTAGAACCTAATGCCAATGGTTGCCAAAGCCTTTACCCCGTTCCAGTGGAAGACTTTAGTTTCAGCATTCTTAACCAACCGAATCACGACGTGGTTGAGGCAAACAGCGCAGAGATTTTGATGGCGATTGATGCCGACCTGACACTCATCAGTGATAACGGTAAGACGTTAACCGCCGCGAAAGGACAATCTGTATTTGTTCCTGCTTACGTTGGCCATTATCGCATTCAAAGTGCGGGACGTGTGGCTCGCGCCTTTAACTAGTTTTTGAACAACCGATTCAAACTAACGTCTGGCCCAAGGGACTGGGTTAGACAATTTATTCCTTTCATAGATTGAACCATTCCGCTTTTAAGGCGCTCATGCTTACACCTTGCCGAATCCAAACACCTACAGGCCAGTTTCTCTAAAAGCCATAACCTCCCGGATCTGCCATTTACTGCAACATTCATTGTCAAAACCCATTTATGTCCCGTAAATTCGTCGCTCCAATATCAAATCACTTGGATAATAAAGGCGCTTGCATAGTGGTATTTGTTGCAAAACGTATAATCAACGTTGTAATCAAAGCCTCAATCACTACAATCTCTGGTTCGATTTTTCAGTTAACGTTTGTATGCCGAAGTTAAACCAAGATAACCCTGTTCAAAGCTCCGCCCTTTCCGATATCGAAACCAGCAGTAAGATTCAATCGGCATTAGAACCGAAGTTTCACAAGCCAGAGAAACGTCTCTGCTTAAGCCCTAGCCTGTCGGATAAGCATTTGGCGCGCCGTTGGCAAGTATTGGAACACGTGACCAATAAAGATCATCTTCTTGATCCTTTCACGCAGTCACATTGCGATGCTTACTCCAACAACATCGAGCACTTCATTGGTACTGTTAATGTGCCGGTCGGCATTGCAGGCCCTTTGCGCGTCAACGGCTTGTATGCGAACGATGACTTTTTGGTTCCGCTCGCAACGACAGAAGCCGCGTTAGTCGCTTCCTACAACCGTGGCGCAAATCTTATCACCGCCGCTGGTGGCGCGAGCGCATTGTTACTAAGTGAAGGGGTGAGCCGAACACCAGTATTCGCCTTTAATCACCTTGCTGACGCCGGCCAGTTCGTCAGTTGGGTTGTGACCCAGTTTGACGTATTTCGTCAAATTGCGGAATCCACCACCTCACATGGCAAACTCAAAGACATCAATGTAAATATCGAAGGAAACCATGTTTATTTGGTCTTTGAATACGTGACTGGTGACGCTTCCGGACAAAACATGGTGACCATCGCAACAAACGAAGTGTTCCATCATATTTTGGCGACCAGCCCAATCAAACCAACTCAAGCATTCTTGGATGGCAACTTATCAGGCGACAAAAAACCAAACGCACACACACTGCGCTCGGTACGCGGTAAGAAAGTATCCGCCGAAGTGACCATTCCTGCTGAGTTGGTGGAAAAATATCTGCATACGACGCCGGAGTCTATGGTTCAATTTGGCAAAATGACCACGGTGGGTGGTTTACTCAGCGGGACAATTGGCGTCAACGCGCATTACGCAAATGCCCTTGCCGCGCTGTACATTGCTTGTGGTCAAGATGCAGCTTGTGTTGCAGAGTCTGCCATTGGAATCACTCGTATGGATGTAGACGCTCAAGGCAACTTGTACGCGTGCGTGACCTTGCCAAACATCATGGTGGGGACGGTTGGTGGTGGTACTGGCCTTCCAACGCAAAAAGCATGTTTGGATATTTTGGGTTTGCACGGCAACGGCAATGCGAAAGCGTTAGCCGAAGTCGCAGCTGCGCTTTGTCTGGCTGGCGAACTCTCGATCGTGGGCGCATTTTGTGCCGATCACTTTTCTCGTGCTCACCATAAGCTTGCCCGAAAATAACCTTTGTTGCTTTGTACAAGAGAACATCCGTGTGGTTTTCTCTTGTGCAAACCAATGGACTTTATTTATTGGCTCAATAATTTCTTGAAACTAACTTAAGCCTTAACAAACATACCAATCTCTTGTTAACAGTACTTTAGCTGTCCCCCTTCTATATCTATTGCGATATCTCTGCTTATTACTCTTCACTGGCCATATTTAATATCAGTATCTTAGAAAAAATAGCATCAAAAACTTCTAGCACTATAGTACCAAATTGAACGTTTGAGTTTTTTGTTCACCACTTATAGCTACTATACTCGCCTATGCAGCTGCTTGATTTTCATAAATTTACTAAACAGCTCAAAAGAGCTTAATAACTCCCGTTAAATGGACTTAAATCGTTACTTCGGGTAAGCGAGTTAACTATGAGACGTCAGAAGCTAAATAAAATCTCTGCTTGGGTACTAGGATTGGCTATCTTATTGCTGAGCCATGTGTCTAATGTATCAGCACAAATACAGCAATCCCCATCCGATCAAACCGTTGCGCGTTTTCTCTATCAAACCTCTTTTGGACCAACACCTGCGTTAATTAATGAGGTTAGGGAAAACGGCTTAGAGGATTGGATACAGAAACAAATCAACCTGCCAGCAACCTACCATCAACCACTTTATCAAACGCCTTTTTCTAAAGGCCTACAGTCAAACCGAGAAAATGCTTGGTATCAAATTGTTGTTACTGCTGAAGATCAGCTTAGGCAGCGAACGGCTTATGCATTGAGTCAGATCGTAGTCGTTTCTCGTTATGGCGGCGTTCTTTCCAGCAAACCTACAGGGTTAGTGAATTACTACGATCTGTTGGTTGAGCATGCGTTTGGCAACTACCGAGACCTGTTGTATGACGTTTCCATCCATCCAGTCATGGGGAGCTATTTGTCTATGCTCGGTAGTGCAAAAGAAAATAGTGCGACAGGAACGCTTCCCGATGAGAACTTTGCTCGAGAGTTAATGCAGTTATTCACTATCGGTTTGTATGAACTCAATTTAGATGGCAGTAAAAAGCTAAACCACGCAACAGGCAAACCTATCCCCACGTACAATCAAACTGATATTCAAGAGCTCGCGCGAGCATTAACTGGATGGAAAAATTCCGACATCGCATTCGTGAAACCGATGCGAGTTATCAGTCAACGGCACGACACCGGCGAGAAGCGATTTCTAGGGAACGTGATCCCATCGGGTCTAACCGCACAAGAAGAGCTTTCAAAAGTGATTGATATGTTGATGTCTCACCCAAATGTTGCTCCATTTGTTTCAAAGTTACTTATACAACGTTTGGTCAGTTCAAATCCAAGCCCAGAGTACGTCGCGCGTGTTGCTACGATATTTAACAACAATGGGGAAGGAGAAAAAGGCGATCTAACCGCCGTTGTTCGAGCCATATTGCTCGACCCTGAAGCATTAGGGATGACGGATACCCCGCCTGTAAAAGTGAAAGAACCGATACTGGTCCTGACTAATTTTCATCGAGCATCAGGTTTTACGGTTAAAGGATCACGTTACGAAGACGCAACAACGATGATGAACATCGCTAATCAAGGGCCGCTTCGTTCTCCTTCCGTGTTTAATTTTTACTCTCCAGACTATCAGCCGTCTAACGAGTTTACGGAGTCTGGTATTAACTCGCCAGAGTATGAACTTCTCAATTGGTCTGTTTATACCGATTTGGTCAACTATATGTTAACCAGCACTCGTAGAGGAGGTGGTGATTCCTACCACTTCGATCTTAACGAGTTTTATCTTCTTCTGGACGATCACCGTGCCTTAGTCGAATTGGTTAACGAGCGTTTCTTTGCTGGAACGGCTTCTGCTGAATTGAAAGAGCTCATGCTCACCGCCCTGAATGATTATCGTGGGGACTATGTGCCAACAACAAAACTCGCTCTAGTGATATTTACCGCCATTTCTGGCGACGAATTCTATATTCAGGATTAGGAGTGAATTATGGATATTTCACGACGACATTTTATACAAAGCACGCTATCGATGGGCGCACTAGCCTCTCTTAGTCTGCCAGGTTATTCTCTCGCAGCGCCATCTAATGACTTTCGAGCATTAATATGTGTTTATTTAGCTGGCGGAAACGATGCGTTCAACACCGTACTACCATTATCGGAGACGCACTATCGTCAATATTCCAAAGTCAGAGGGCCACTCTCTGTCGCCAAAGAAGACATACTCCCTATCAATTTAAGTGCTGTCGATAGCTCAAATCACCCAGTGAAGCTCGGCTTACACCCAAAGTTAAATGCGTTAACTTCCGTTTTCGAACAAGGCGATGCCAGCATCGTGCTCAATAGTGGCATTCTCAACCATCCCGTCACCAAACAAGCTATTGAGCAAGGTGAAGCATCACTTCCCGAGCAACTGTTTTCTCATAATTCTCAAACAGACGCTTGGTTACTTGGTGGAATGAGCGAGTCTAAAAATCTTGGTTGGGCTGGCAGAATGTTGGATGTATTAAACTCTGAATCAGAAATAACACCGCTATACAGTGTGCATGGCAACTCGCTTTGGTTACGGGCAATGGAACACCGCCAAACCGTCCTGAAAAAAGATCGCGCAGTTCAGCTTACCGCGATTGATAACCCGCTATACAAGGGGATCTATGATCGCCTTCTCTCTCATCAAACTGACAATCCATTTAATGGTCATTTTAATTTGATGGTTGATGAGTCGATGGTAATGAGTAGTGTACTGAGCGAGCAACTCAACCACATTGCTGACGAGCCGCTGTTTACGTCATCGACGCTCGGCAAGCAGATGCAAACCGTGTACAAATTGATAGCAAGCCAAGATGTCCTGAAGCAGCAACGACAAGTCTTTTTCGTTAAACACTCTGGGTATGACCTGCACGATTCGCAACTGACACGTCATCCAGTGTTACTTGAGGATCTCGCGACAAACCTTTTAGCAATGTATCGTGCGGTCGAACGGTTAGGGCTAAACAAGCAAGTCACCTCTTTCACTATGTCTGACTTCGGTCGACGGATGATGAGCAACGGAAATGGTACCGATCATGGCTGGGGTGGCCATCAACTATTAATTGGAGGCGCGGTAAATGGGAAACAACCTATCGGTACATGGCCGGAACTAATACTGGGCGGAAACGATGATTACTCTCAAGGCCGACTCATACCCAAAATTGCCGCTGATCAAGTTGGTTCAACACTAGCGCAGTGGATGGGCGTGAGTGATAACGCTGCACTGGAATACGTCTTCCCGAACATCCGTAATTTTACTCATTCAAACCTGGGTTTTATGGCTTAAGATATTTTTCAGGTTAGCTGTAGAACGCATCATCAAATAAGGGAGCCTCGCGCTCCCTTACTCATCTTATGTTTGCAGAGTGTCCGTTACACCTCGTCGCGACGGCGTTCGTTACACAGCTTAATGGCACGCTCAAGTAATTCTAACGCGGATTGCTCACATTCAGGCAGAACCGCATCACTTTCAGAAACTGGCGTTACGCGGTCACCCCATTTCAATACTGCCGCACCCCATGTCAAACCTGCACCAAATGCAGCAAGAAGCATATTATCACCTGGGTTAACTCGACCTTGCTCTACCGCTTCACACAATGCAATTGGCACCGTCGCAGCTGAAGTATTGCCATAGTTTTGAATGTTAACAAACGCTTTGTCGTGTGGAATTCCAGACAGGTCACACAAGGTTTGAATAATACGAATATTCGCTTGATGCGGAATCACAACATCGATTTGTTCCGTCGTTAACTGTGATGCTTTCAGTACGGTTTTCGCAGCTAGCCCCATGCCTTTTACTGCACGTTTGAAAATTTCTTGTCCTACAAAGTTGAAATCCCAGTAACCGTTGTCTTCCGCAAAGCGATCCATACAAGTACCAAACTTTGGTACGGACAGAATATCGCGGCCTTTTGCGTCACAACCGATTTGAGACTGTAGTAAACCCGTTTCTTTTTCCGTTCTTGATAACACAACGGCGCCCGCACCATCACCAAATAGAACAGCGGTATCTCGCATTGCCCAATCGATGTAGAAAGACAATCTTTCCGCACCAATAATGATCGCGTTACGATAGTTACCTGATTGAATCAAACGTGTGCCCGTTTCTAGGCCATAGACAAATCCCGTACATGCGGCATTTAAGTCAAAGGCAGCGGCTGCACGAATACCTAGGTTCTGCTGTACCTTAGACGCGATATTTGGAATCAATGAATCTGGTGAACAAGTCGCCACAATGATTAAATCCACGTCTGTGGCATCGACGCCTGCTCGAGCTAATGCATGTTTAGCAGCAACGGTCGCCATGTCTGACGTGTTTACATGACTAATGCGGCGGTTTTCGATACCAGTGCGGGTACGAATCCACTCATCGGAAGTATCGAGGAAAGTGCTAAGATCATCGTTAGAGAGCACGGCTGGCGGAACACATTTCCCCCAACCTGTAATTTCAGCGTAGTAATTTGTCATCGCAGACCTATTTATTGTTGTATTTTAATAAAATTTCTTAGAACCTTAGGCTCAAATACAAACCTGCGCTGCGTTATTTCGGCAGGTTAAAAAATAAGTATACAAATAATGAGGCTGACTGGTAAGTCATGTTTTCATCAATACGTAATAAAGGAAGAAGTCATGTCATCGTTTAAAACTCGCTGCCCTTCGTGCGGCGGTCTAAATCGTATCCCTAATGAGCGCGTTGCCGAATCTGCAACTTGCGGTAAATGTAAAAGTGCACTTTTAGACGGCTCGCCTATCGAAGGTACACAAGATAACTTTTCTGCTCTATTACAAAGTGATATGCCTGTTGTAGTAGATTTTTGGGCCCCATGGTGCAACCCGTGCGTTGGTTTTGCTCCTGTTTTCTCTGATGTTGCTCATGAGCAAGCCGGAACGGCTCGTTTTGTTAAGATTGATACCGAAGCTCAACAACAACTTGCGACGCAATTTGGTATTCGCAGTATTCCTACCATTATGGTTTTCAAGAATGGTCAACGCGTTGATATGATCAATGGTGCGTTACCTAAAACTCAATTCGATCAATGGTTAAATCAAGCACTTACTAAATAATCTTCCACGCCAACCTTGTTTGTAGGTTGGCGTTTTTATGCAACTTATCAACCTATCTAGTTAACAAATATTATTTATCGAAACGACTTAAATTTATCATTTTACTTGCCTAACTATTAGCCTCATATTCGCGCCGAATAACCCTTAGATTTCATTTAACTTATAGGCGCAAAACAGTGGAAAACACAGTCGTTCCTGCAGCATCACCACGAGTTACAGTTCCAGTCGTCGCACTGTCTCTTTATGCGGTGGCTTCGGGCTATTTAATGAGCTTGATCCCTCTCATGCTCGGTGAATACAACATCTCAGCAGATTACGCGAGTTGGTTGGCGAGTGTGTTTTATGGCGGCTTATTAACTGGCGCGATTTTTATTGAACGTATCGTACGTCAAGTTGGTCACCGTAACGCGTTTATTGGTTGCTTGGCCGTATTTTCGCTAACTATCGTCACACTACCCGTGTTTGCTAACGGATTGATGTGGCTTGCCGCTCGCTTTATTGCGGGTATCGCGGTTGCTGGTGTTTTTGTCATTGTTGAGTCTTGGCTAATGTCTGGAGACGAAGCATCGCGTGCGAAACGTTTGAGCTTGTACATGCTATCGCTTTATGGTGGTTCAGCATTAGGCCAGTTTGGTATTGGCGTGCTTGGCGTAAGTGGCGGCGTTCCGTTTATTGCGATCACGACGTTGATCTTAATGGCGATGCTGGTGCTAATGTTCATTGAGTGTGAGCAGCCAAACAGCCATGAATCAACCGCTTTATCATTTAAGCAAATTGCCAAACTAAACCATGCAGCAATTATTGGTTGTGTTGTTTCAGGTTTGACCTTAGGCGCGATCTACGGATTAATGCCAGTTGAGTTAACTAACCGTAAAATTAGCCATCAAGACATTGGTACATTGATGGCGCTAGTGATTCTAGGTGGCATGCTAGTTCAACCAATGGTGACCGCGCTAAACAAATACATGAGCCGCACAGTGCTAATGGCGTTTTTCTGTATTTTGGGTATTTTTTCGATCGGTATGACCTTTATTTCCTCGTCAGCCGTGGTATTGGCTGCTGCATTATTCTTTTTAGGTGCAGCTACTTTTGCCTTGTACCCGATAGCAATCAACTTAGGTTGCGAAGGACTTGATGAACGCTTTATTGTCTCTGCGACACAAGTCATGCTGTTTAGCTACAGCATCGGCTCTGTTGCTGGCCCAGTTGTCGCTGATAAATTCATGGGCCAAGAACACGGCTTACTAGGCTACTTGTTTGCCGCTTTGGTTGCGACTGGCGTATACATGCTACTTGCTGCGAGCAAAACCAAGCAGCGTATGGCCGCTGGCCTCTAATCACGCCGCTTCTACTCAACGAAAACGAGGGCATGTCGCCCTCGTTTTTTTATTCTTCGAATTTTTGTTTAGATAAACGCTTGTGACGGTTTGACGCGTTCGCTGCAGGCTTTTCCGGTACCATGCGCTTTTCATGAAGCAAATGACGAACCGCCAAGATGGGATGTTTCAGTAACATTCTGGGGCCAGAGTAACGCATGACCAAACGCATTTGTTCTTTCGGCTCTGGTTTGTAGCAGTGAATCGGACATTTGTTACACGTCGGTTTATTCTCTCCATAAGGACAGCGGTCGAGGCGCACTTCTGCGTATTCAAGCAGCTCACGACATTCTGAGCATAAGTCACGTTTTGTTCCATGATGGTCATGACAGTAAACCTCTACCATGGCTTTTACTGTCTTAAATTCAGTGGCGAGTTTGCCAAGTAAAATATCGCTCATGCGCTATCCAAAAATCACAACATCATTGTGTAAAGTTCTAACGTGCGGCCATTATCATATTGCTGCTCAACTCGTTCAAACTCAAAGCCCAGTTTTTTGAGCAAACTTATACTACGAATATTGTCATTATTGGTGATGGCAACCAAATTATCGAGTTTCATTTCCTCTCTAGCGTATTCCAGCACTGCGGTTGCAGACTCCGTTCCGTAGCCGAAGCCATAAGCGGAAGGTAAAAATCCATATCCGAGATCATAGTATTGTAATGTGTCACGTTTAACCAACCCACAAATCCCGATGGGTTGCCCATCTTCTTTCTTCTCTACAACGAGTAAACTCACGCCTTTAATTTGTTGCATGCGTAGCATGTTTTCTTTTATGTAACGCGCCGCTTCATATTCGGTACGAATTTGTTTGTCTCCGACAAAACGGTAGAAGTCTGGGTGGTTATAAAGTTCTAGTATAAATGGTGCATCATCTACACTCACAAGACGCAGTATCAAACGTTCGGTGTACAGTGTTTTCATTTGGGCTCCATTAAAACGCGATAGATGATTGGACATAGGAACGTACTTGAATTTTGCGACCGATACCGGCGCTTATTTAGTTGTAACTTGATAAAAAAGTAACTATCCTGCCTCGCTAAATTAAAGGACCACCACCATGAACCGCAAGAAGAAAATCAATCAGATCTTGAAAGCGAAGCAGAAGAAGCATAACGCTAAGCTACATAAGAGCAATAAGCCGCGTTATATCTCCAAAGCTGAACGCGCGAAAATGGAAGCTGAAGAACAAAACCAAGCTTCAGAACACACGGAAAACGTTGTAGACACAGCGCAGACAGATCAAGCCTAAAAGAAAAGCCGCTTTCAGCGGCTTTTTTGATATTCGGAGAGAGTTAGCTTTAGTATTCGACACTGTAGTTCAGTGTGAATGTGCGACCTCTTCCTTTGTAGTCGTACGCTGCTGCATCGTAGTGTGCTGCATAAAGAATCTGCGCACGTTGTCCCCAAGCGGTTGTGTAGTCTTCGTCAAATAGGTTTTGAATACCAAAACCTAACTGCCCGATAGGTAGTGTTACGTTACCAAGAAGATCAAACGTAGTGTATCCATCTAGTTTATTGTTTGCGTCATCTTCGTAATCAAACATCGTCTGGCTTTGTAAACGTACTGAATAGCCATCCTGATAGTAAGCCGCCCACGCGTTCGCTTTTGATGTACTTGCTTTACCCGCGCTTAGATCTTCCCACTTACCGTTGGTTTTAAGCTCAGAAACCACATAGTGACCTGATGCACCTAACAAAATATCACGGTTTACCCAGTAGTTAATGTTTGCTTCGGCACCGTATACACGTTGCTCGTCATCAACATTGGTGATTAGGAGCGTCTTCTTGTCATACTTGATTGAGTTATCCGAAACCGAGTAGTAACCCGCCGCTTGCAGTGCGACAGTATCCGTATCTAATCGGTAACCAATTTCATAGCTGTCCGTTTTGATGCCCGACATTTTTGAGTCAGATACATTAATGCTATTGTTCAACGCGTAGTGACCATTTGCATCCGCGGCATCGTAGCTACCTTGGCCGTAGTACTTTGCAGGATCAGCGAGTTCGAAACCTTGAGAGAAGTTCGCCCAAAGCTGAGATTCATCGTTAAGCTGATAAATGGTGCCCAAATTAAATAAGCTCACAGAGTAGTCAGTGCTGCCACCTGGTACCGCATCCGCTGATACACCATTACCCGATGCGATCTTCTTTTGTATACTATAGGCAACAAAATCATCAATCTTATTGTCCATGTATTGGTAGCGGTAGCCTGCTTGTACTGACCAATCTTGATTGATTTGGTAATCCCCCTGGACAAACATTGCGTAAGACGCCACATCAACATCAGGGTAACGCCCCACTTCGGCATAGGTTCGATTAATTAAGTTCCCAGAGCTGTTCGCAATGGTTGGATCGAACAGAGCCTGGTTACTTTCAAAACGGTCTAAGTACGCATCGACACCATAAACAAGTTTGAATGACTCCCAGCTTTTAGCTAACGCTAAGCGCCCAGCAAAAACTTCTGTTTTTTGTTGAGAGGCACTTTGGTAATAAGGAGTAAAGGTTTGGTCTTCACTACGGTAAGATAACTCGCCTATCAGTTGATGACCGAATACGCTGTCGTGAGCGTAGTTCGCACTTAAGAGAACTCGCTCTGTACCATGTTCACGGTCGGAATCGAACCCCTCTCGTACATCAACAAATTTATTGTTAACAATGTACAAACCGTATGGCGAATCTTGCTGGCTGTCATAGTATTGTGCGACAAGGTTTAACTTGCTGGCATCGGAGATTTGAATCTCGGTCGATCCCATAACATCGAGCGTTGAATTATACTGCAAAGAGCCCTGTGAAATGTCTGGGGTGACAATGTCGCCATTTGCGTCAAATGCACCTTGTGTCTCGGTGTACACAACCGAACCTCTAGCGGTAATTCGCTCATTACCACCCGAGATAGACTGAGCGAGTTTGTAATCAAAGTCATCGCTGCTATTAAAACCTGTAGTGCCACTCACGTAGGATTCAAACGACAAGTCATCCGAGTACGCTTTCTTGGTGATAATGTTAATAACACCACCAGTAGCGCCTGCCCCATAAATGGAGGTTGCACCAGATAGTACTTCAATTCGCTCGATGTTGAATGGGTCTATTGCGTCTAACTGACGACTAATCGGGCGAGAAGACTGTAACGAGACACCATCAATCATTACCAACATTGCTCTACCGCGAAGGTTCTGACCATAGTTAGTTCGACCACCGGTGCCGACGTCTAAAGAAGGGATGGTTGCAGAAAGAATATCACCCAGTGTCTTGCCCGCACGATATTGCTGAGCAATCTCTTCTTGGCCAACAAACCAAACCGTTCCTGGAATATCGGAGATCGATTTCGGCATCACACTGCCTACAACAACCAATTGCTCATCGCTCGGAGTCGATGTTTGTTGAAGATCTTCTGCTGCTATTGAGCTAACTGCGTATCCACTGCTCATCGCAAGTACGATGAGATTGAAAGAAAACGTCCTTTTCATCATTGTATTTATCTTTTTGTTGTCAACAAGAGCATGCAATGATACTTATTCTCACTCTCAAATCGAGCACTGTTACACAAGTTAAATAAATGTTAATTAAGAACCTTCTTGCTCATAAGCTGTCGATTTTCCTCTAAACGAGGACAATCTGCACAAAGCTTTCTGCCTTCACACTTATAGACTAAACAACAACTTTTTCTTACTAACTTTAGCGGCTGATCAGATTCCGTCTCATGAAGTGAGCGGCTATTATCAACATCCAAACCCATTGCGCTTAGCCACAAGACCGCATGCTCCTGAAGTGTCGAGTTAGTCATTTGCGGAAAGCGCTGTTGGAGACGAATTAAACAAGCCATGATTCCGTCCGACATCAATTGATGGGTGAAGCCAGGACGAATGCGTGTCCATTGACTCATCTCTTGTTGATAGAAGTCGAACAGTTCTCGGATTTGACGCCCCGCCTCTTTTATCAACGCTTCTGGCTCGCCATGTATATGCGCTTCGTCGGCGAATCGGTACCCAGAAACAAAACAAGGTTTGAGGTGCTGCGCTATCTCGCGAATGTTTGGCAACGTGTGGTAACCGTAAATAGAGATGAATGCGACATAAACTGGCTGCCAACAAAGTAAATCCCACGTTCTTGTCAACCAATATGCTTTTCCCGCTTCCGGATGAGCCTCCGAGATTTGCTGGTAAAGGCCTTGGATGATCGGGGTGATATCATTCTCGATATGGATAGCTTCTTGCCCTATCTCGCCGATATCACCGTGTAGATAAGGTGTAATCTCACTCGAAGTTTGAAACAGTTGCGGGAAAAATTGCTCAGACATGATGGCTTATTGTTGGTGTAGTCATTCTGACACCTTTATACCCAAGCACCAATCGCAATGCAAACTATTATCCTTTGCGTTTTCATAACAAAGAAGCACTCTTAGGGTTAGTTATGAATGTATTTCCGCGTTCTGTGAAACTGTAAGGTCTGGTTACGTATGCGATGAATAGCAACAAACTCTTAAACCTCTTCGCATTTAACGCTCACATGATCGCAAAAATACACAGCATAAAAACACCCTGATAAAACTGTGTTAACAGTTCCCCTGTGTAGCGTGAGTTATTGCCAATAATTGAATATTGCTGTTTCTTATCTAGCGGATTGTGAACAACATGAAGTATTTTCTTTCTGAATATCGAGACAATACAAAGAGGTAATTTGGCTATGTAGCCCTCTGTTTTGAATAAGGAAATCCACATGTTGTATCTTGAGTTTCTATTTTTGCTCGTGATGCTGTATATCGGCTCACGTTATGGTGGTATAGGCCTTGGGGTCGTATCCGGAATTGGCTTGGTGATTGAAGTCTTCATCTTTAAGATGCCGCCAACCTCTCCTCCTGTCACCGTTATGTTGATCATTTTAGCGGTGGTAACATGTGCTTCCATTCTTGAAGCCGCTGGCGGTTTGAAATACATGCTGCAAGTTGCCGAGCGTGTGCTTCGTAAGAACCCAAAACGCGTCACCCTTATTGCTCCGTTCGTGACTTACTTTATGACCTTCCTACTTGGTACAGGTCACGCGGTTTACTCTATCATGCCAATCATTGGCGACGTTGCACTTAAAAATGGCATTCGTCCAGAGCGTCCTATGGCTGCCGCTTCTGTCGCGTCTCAAATCGCAATCACAGCCTCGCCAATTTCAGCAGCAGTGGTTTACTACTTGGCGCAACTCTCCGACATTCAACACGAGATCACTCTGCTCTCAATTCTGCTCGTTACTGTACCTGCAACGCTATTCGGTACGTTGTTGATGTCACTTTACAGCCTAAAGCGTGGTAAAGAGCTAGACGACGATGAAGAATACCAAGAGCGTTTGAAAGATCCAGTGTGGAGAGAAAAAATCCTCAACACAACTGCAACGTCTCTTGATGAAGTACTACCAACAAGTGCTCGTAACTCTGTATTGCTGTTCATTGCTTCTATCTTGGTTATCGTCATTATCGCGATGTGGCCAGACATTCGTACCATCGTAGATGGCTCGAAGCCAATCAGCATGGCAGTTGTGATTCAAATGATGATGCTCTGCTTCGGCGGTATCATTTTGCTTGCGACCAAAACTGACCCGCGTGACGTACCAAATGGGGTGGTATTTAAATCTGGTATGGTGGCGGCGATTGCTATCTTCGGTATTGCATGGATGTCAGATACCTACTTCCAGTACGCTATGCCTCAATTTAAATCTGGCATCGTAGAGATGGTAACCAACTATCCTTGGACATTCGCGCTTGCGTTATTCATTGTGTCGGTTGTGGTGAACTCTCAAGCTGCAACGGCTCGCATGATGTTGCCTGTTGGTCTCGGCTTAGGTTTGGAACCTGCGCTGCTTATCGGCTTGATGCCAGCGGTATACGGCTACTTCTTTATTCCAAACTACCCTTCAGATATCGCGACTGTGAACTTCGATACCTCGGGCACAACTAAGATTGGTAAGTGGTACTTCAACCACTCATTCATGTCTGTGGGCTTAATCGGCGTGATTAGTGCGTGTTGCTTGGGTTACTTGCTAGGGCAAATGATCATTCCTTCGTAACTAGCCAAATCAACGATAAATTAGAGGCGAGTCATTGTACGTTTTCGTACAGCCTGAGTGACTCGCCTTTCTTTATTGCACTATTAACTACAGCAAGAAATCGTCATCAATCGCGACAAAATTGTCGGCACAATCAATCAGAGTTTGAGATGTAAGTTTAGGTACACCATAAACGGTCACCGTTTTATTGAAGCGCTGCTGAATTCTCTCTACTAGCAGACTAAAGTCTCCATCTCCCGAAACTAGAATCACTTCCTCAACTTCGGGAGCAATTTCAATTGCATCGAGAGTAATACCCACATCCCAATCGCCTTTCGAGCTGCCATCACGACGCTGGATGTAGGGTTTAAGCATCACCTCAAATCCAACACCGCGTAAAATGTGATGAAACTGACGTTGTTTTGGATCGTTACTCGCGATGGCATAAGCACGAGCACTTACCACCTCTTTCCCTTGTGTGGCGACATACCAAAACTGGTTGTAATCAAAATTGCTTCGATACGCTTCGCGACAGGTGTAATACACATTCTGTACATCAACCAAAATGGCGATTTTTTGTTTGCTTTCCGAACTCATCTATTTCTACGCTCAATTTATTTGCTGCCTACCCTATGCCAGTTTTGGAAAAAGCACAATGAGCCAATTCCACTAAACTTAACGTATAAAAAGTTATTTGGGTTTCTAGGGGAACTGTCATGGGCGGAAAGTTACTAGTGATACTGCTTTCTTGTATCTTGTCATCGACAGCATTTGGTTATCCAGCGCACTCCAAATACTGGCCACATAGAAGTGTGCTCTACTTTGCGCCGGAAAATGATGAATACGTCAAACAATTCTTGCTAGAAACACTTATGAATGAGTGTGAGTTGGAAGACAGAGATGTCGTCACACTGGTCATTACAGAACAAGGTTATACTTTTCCTGCTTGGCTTAAAGAAGAGTTCGACCTAAAAATGCTAGCTCGTCTTTATGCGGTCGAAAAAGGTTCTCATACTGCTATTTTGCTTGGTAAAGATGGTCTAGAAAAGCACCGTTGGGGCGCAGAAACAGACTGGCCGTTTATCAACAACCTCATTGATCAAATGCCTATGCGTAAGCAAGAAATGCAGAGGCAACAAAGCCCCTGTAAAATATAGTCACTTCTGGGCAGTATTACTTTGCGAACCAATCCAATTTGTTGTGCAGCTGAGTAACGCTACCAACCACAATCAATGCTGGGCTCACGGCTTGCTCTGCCATGCTCGATAGCTCGTTCAACTTTCCTTGGAACACGCGCTGCTCTGGGCGCGTACCGTTTTCAATAATGGCGCATGACATCTCAGGGTCTAAGCCGTGAGTGATCAGCTTATCCATAATATGGCCGCTTTGCTTTAAACCCATGTAGAACACAAGCGTGTTGTTGGATTGCGCCAGTGAATGCCATTCAATCTCACGACCATCTTTTTGTACGTGACCAGTGATGAATTGAACGCTTTGCGCATAGTCGCGGTGTGTTAATGGAATACCAGCATAAGCCGTTGCACCCGCTGCCGCTGTGATACCCGGAACCACTTCGTATTTGATACCAAATTCCGCTAGTTCTTCTAGCTCTTCTCCACCACGGCCAAAGATAAATGAATCACCGCCCTTCAGGCGCACAACACGTTTACCTTCTTGCGCTTTTTGCACCAAGATTTGGTTGATTTGATCTTGAGGCACACAGTGAAAGTCTAATTTTTTACCTACGTAGATCATCTCTGCTGATGCATGAGCCAATTCTAGAATGTCTTTCGACACCAAACGGTCGTATACAACAACTTCAGCCGCTTGAATGGCTTTTAAGCCTTTTACTGTGAGCAAATCAGGATCACCAGGACCTGCACCAACAAGAGAAACAAAGCCGCTGTTTAAAGATGAGTTAACAGTTGTCATATCAACGCCTATCGAAAATTTGGACATAAAAAGTAACACTCAAGTCATTAACTCAAGGTTAAAATCACCCCAAGGAGTTATTACTTTTTATAGCTAAATCAATACAATACTTATCGAAAGTTAAATGAGTTGAATAGCCCTACCTACCATAGGTAGGGCCAGATAAAAGCGGTTTATTTTGCGATTGCAGGCTCTGCTTTTACTTCTTCTTCAACTACGTTGATAGAAGGCGCTGTTTTCGCGTGAGTTAGGTACAGTGGAATACAAGTCATTACGAGACCACCGACAATATTACCTAGAATGGTTGGAATAAGGTTGAAGTTCAACCAAGTCGCGATACCAAAATCCGCACCTAGAATCATACCTAGTGGGAATAGGAACATGTTTACTACGGTGTGTTCAAATACTAGCGCAAAGAAGATGAAAATTGGGAACCACATCATTGCTACGCGACCAGACACCGAACGTGCCGTCATGTTGCCGATAACGCCTAGACACACCATTAGGTTACAGAAGATGCCGCGTACGAAACATGTGATCCATCCGTCCATACCCATGTTTTCAAAACCAAGGCTACGCGCGGTAGAAACAGCCACAAATTTCTTCGCTACTGCGTTCAGTTCTAGAGAGAAGTTACCTGTTAGAGAGATAGCCACTAGGTAAGCAACGATCAGAGAACCGATAAGGTTACCCAAGCCTACAAGACCCCAACAACGGAAGATACGACCCCAAGTGATGCCCGGACGGTTAGCAAACTTAGCCAGAGGCGCTAGACCAAAAACACCGGTTACTAGGTCATACCCCATCACACTTAGAATTACGAAACCAACGGGGAAAACAAGTGCTCCTACAAGACCGATACCCGTTTGTACAATCGCGGTAATAGCAACCACCACCGCAAGCGAAAGAATAACGCCAGCCATCGTACCGCGAAGCAGAAGGTCTCGCGTGCTTGTATTGGTTTTCGCTTCACCAACATTGATCATGGTTTGCACGAATTCTGCAGGCTTAAAATCAGTAGACATGAATGTGTCCTTATCCAAAATTGAAAGTTAAAAAGTTAAAGATTGAATAGAGAAAGGCTTCCCGTTGACACCTGAACGCTGTCTACAACACCTCGCTTCCCTGTTCCCCTGAGATGATGCTTGGAAAGCCTTTGTCTATTGAATCTAGGTTTCAGTTCATTCCCTCCCCTAAGAGGAGGGAATGAAAACCAAGCTTACGCAGAGATTTCTACTTCGCCGTTGGTTACGCGGGTTTTGTACGCTTTCACGCTAAAACGCTCGTCTTCCATGCACGCACCTGTTGTCAGGTTAAAGCGTTGCTTCTTAAGTGGGCTAGCCACCCAAAGCTCGCCTTGGTGCTCACAGATCAAACCGCGAGAAAGCACGTTTGATTGGAAGAACGGGTCTGTGTTGCTGATCGCCAGCACTTCTTCTGCTTGTGTTGGGCGGAATACCGCAACTTGCTGACCATCAACCAGTGCACAAACACCTGTGCCCGGTACGATGTCGCTGATTTGGCAAATCTTTTCAAATGACATAATCAACCTTCCCTTATGCTTCAGTGATCGCTACGTGTAGGATGTCGCCTTTCGCTTCAGGATGTTTTTCCGTGAAGGTTGCAGGGCGGTGCTGTTCACGCTCTTGTACAAACACAACGTTTTCATCGCGCTTGTCAGAGTTGATGAAGTGCGCGAAACGAGTCAGTTGTGATTCGTCGTTGATGGTCGCAGTCCACTCACACTCGTACTCGTCTACAAGCTTCGCTACATCAGCTTCTAGTTGAGTGTTGATGCCAAGTTTGTCTTCAACAATCACTTCGCGTAGGTAGTCAACGCCACCTTCCATGTTTTCCATCCAAACTGATGTGCGTTGTAGTGGCGCAGCAGTACGGATGTAGAACATCATGAAGCGGTCGATGTACTTGATTAGTGTTTCTTTATCTAGGTCACTTGCAAGTAGGTCTGCGTGACGAGGTTTCATACCACCGTTACCACATACGTACATGTTCCAACCTGCGTCAGTCGCGATAATACCAAGGTCTTTACCTTGTGCTTCCGCACACTCACGAGTACAGCCAGAAACACCGAACTTCATCTTATGAGGTGTACGAATGCCTTTGTAACGGTTCTCGATGTAAGAACCCAGACCAACAGAATCTTGAACGCCGTAACGACACCACGTTGAGCCAACACAGGTCTTCGCCATACGAAGGGCTTTTGCGTACGCTTGACCTGTTTCGAAACCAGCGTCGATAAGCTTGCGCCAGATCTCTGGAAGATCGTCTTTTTGAGCACCAAACAGACCAATACGTTGAGCACCGGTTACTTTGGTGTATAGGTTGTATTCTGCTGCAACGTTCGCTAACGCACCCAGTGCTTGAGGTGTTACTTCACCACCCGCCATACGTGGGATAACAGAGTAAGTACCGTCTTTTTGGATGTTACCTAGGAAGTTATCGTTCGTGTCGTGCAGCTTAACCAGTTGTGGCTTAAGAATGTACTCACCCCAGCAAGAAGCCAAGATAGAACCAGCCAGTGGTTTACAAACTTCACAGCCGTAACCTTTACCGTATTTCTCTAGAAGCTCATCAAACGTTTTGATCTCTTCAATACGGATTAGGTGGAACAGCTCTTGGCGTGAGTATGCAAAGTGCTCACACACGTCGTTCTTCACTTCGATACCAGATTTAGCAAGCTCAGCATTTAGAACAGACGTCACTAGAGGAATACAACCACCACAGCCTGTACCCGCGCCCGTCACGGCTTTGATGTCGCCCAATGTGTGGTGCCCATCAGCAACCGCCTGTGCGATCTTGCCTTTTGTCACGTCGAAACAAGAACAGATCACTGCGCTTTCTGGTAGAGCGTCTGCACCTAGTGCTGGTTTCTCAGCGCCTGCGTGTGCAGGAAGGATCAACGCATCCGGGTGTTCTGGTAGGTCGATTTCGTTCAACATAAGTTGAAGCAGGTCGCCGTAGTCAGACGTATCGCCAACCATAACCGCGCCAAGCAGTTTCTTGTTGTCTTTAGAAACGATAAGACGTTTGTAAACTTCTTGTTCTTCGTTCTGGTAAACGTAACTCTTACAGCCTTCAGTACGACCGTTCGCGTCACCGATTGAACCTACTTTTACACCCAGAAGTTTCAGCTTCGCAGACATATCAGCGCCTTCGAATTTGCTTTCTGTGTTACCTAGTAGGTGATCAACGGCAACTGTCGCCATCTTGTAGCCAGGAGCAACAAGGCCGTAGAACATTTCGTTCCAAGACGCACATTCACCGATAGCGTAGATGTTCTCATCAGAAGTCTGACAGTGGTCGTTAATAGCAACACCGCCACGAGGTGCCACTTCTAGCTCCATTTGGCGTGCTAGTTTGTCTTGTGGACGAATACCTGCAGAGAATACGATGAAGTCTGTTTCTAGCTCTGAACCGTCAGCAAAACGCATAACGTTGCGTGCGTTTGTGCCTTCTGCCGCAATCTCAAGCGTGTTTTTGCTGGTGTGAACGTTCACGCCCATACGCTCGATCTTTTGACGAAGTTGGTTACCACCAGCAAGGTCAAGTTGCTCAGCCATTAGCTTCGGTGCGAACTCAACAACATGCGTTTCTACACCCAGTGCTTTCAATGCGCCTGCTGCTTCAAGACCTAGCAGACCACCACCGACAACAACGCCTGATTTGCTCTTCTTCGCACACGCTTCGATCGCTTTAAGATCTTCGATAGTACGGTAAACAAAACAGTCTTTGCTTTCGTGACCTTTGATAGGTGGAACAAATGGGAATGAGCCAGTAGCAAGAATCAGCTTGTCGTATTGAACTTCGCGACCAGTGCTTGAGTAAACAATGCGGTTTTCACGGTTGATGTTGATCGCGCGTTCGCCGATCAGCATGTTAATACCGTGTTTCTCGTAGAAGCCTTCTTTTACTAAAGAAAGTTCATCTGCAGTATGGTGAGAAAAGTAAGAGGAAAGGTGCACACGGTCGTATGCGACACGAGGTTCTTCACAGAAAACCGTAATGTCCATATTAGACATATCAGCTTTCTCGACTAAGTCTTCAATATAACGGTGCCCTACCATACCGTTACCGATGATTACTAGCTTCAACTTGCTCATTATAATTCCTAAGGGTTAGGTTCTTATCACTGAGCTCATTGTTAATTGTGAAAGAAAATTAATACATGATGTAAATCAATTACAATTTCAAACTACCCTAAAGGGGTAGATGAACGTATTTATCTGACTATTGCGAAATAAAAAGTAATTTATTAACGGATATTGGTAGTTTTAACAAACTGAGATAACCGAAGCCATGCTAGCAACGGACTATACCGTTTTGCTTTTATGAAGTTAGGCTGACCATCGAAACCGAGCACACCTACGATAAATCCTGCTTTGCTTCTAAACGACGCACTCACTTGACTTCACCGTTTCAAGGTGATCAGAGAACAATATCTGAAGTGATTGAAAGATTTAGAAAAATCAAGCTTCACAACAAAAATTTTTTACTAGCTAAGTCGCACTATAAAGACTAAAATCGGGTTTAGTTCATATGGAATAGCGTCCATATGATTGATACCGTAATTGACATATAGAGTGCCGTCCCATTTTTGTGAGGCGGCCTTTTATTTGGGAGTCATAAAATGTCAGAAAACAATTCTATCTACATCTCAAGCTTAGATATGAACCGAATCACTGCTTTGTTGGATAAAATGCCAAACATCGCAGCGGAGCTTGTGGAATTAGAAGCAGAGCTCGACCGAGCAACAGTTCTTGAGCCAGAACAAATGCCAGATAACGTGGTCACGATGAACTCGACTGTAGAGTTTAAATTTTCAGGTGAAGATAGAACCATGACAAAGACACTGGTTTACCCTTCTGAACTGAAAAGCAGTGATGATATCTCTATTTTTGCACCCGTAGGCAGCGCACTGATCGGTTTGTCTGTCGGCCAAAAACTTGACTGGCCAATGCCAAATAATCAAGTGAAGACAATTGAAATTGTCGATATCACATACCAACCTGAGCGTTGTGGTGCACTAAACCGCTAACCCTCAGTAGTCCCGGTGCAAAGGCCTCCATTTAAGACTTTGCACCAGGAGAGCCCCTCGCTTACCCCCTATTTCCTTCTTTGTTTTCCAAGCATTTACTTTACTGCTCTTAAGTAACATCACCGATTCTTTATTATTTACCGCATATTCAATATTTATATCTCCAAGCTCAATCATAGAAATTGCAAAGTATTTTTCGTATATTGTCGCTCCGAAAACGACGTAAATTATGCGCAAAATGGAAGAATATCTAACTCGAATTGCCTGCTTAGAAAAAGAAAATGAAGAGCTGAAGCGGAAGAATGCGCGACTACAAGAAAAGTTGAATGCTGCACTCGACAGTAATGGACTGTGTTTGTGGGAGCAGCATATTCCTTCAGGTACTTTGACGATATTCAATATGCAGTGGGGCAAAATGCTAGGTTATCAGCCCCATGAGTTAACCGCGACGGTTGAAACGTGGAAAAACAATCTCCACCCTGAAGATTATGATCTTGCGGTGGGTGCATTTGAAGATCACCTAGCAGGCAAGACCGACCTTTATGAGGTAGTGCATCGCATGATTCATAAAGACGGCAGTGATAGCTGGGTCTACGATCGAGGGCGCATCGTCGAGTATGGTTCTGATGGCGAACCACTACGGATGATGGGCACTCATATCGATATTACAAAAGAAAAGCGTTATGAGCAGCAACTGGCCAAGTTGGCTTCGAGTGATCCATTGACTGGATTGTTAAATAGAAAAGCAATTGAGGAAAACTTTAATCATCAACCTCAAACCGAACCGTCTCAGCAGTCTGCTTTAGTGTTTGTTGATATAGATAATTTTAAAGCAGTTAACGACCAGCTAGGCCATCATACTGGCGACACCCTCCTCATCAATATCGCCAATAGCTTAACAGAGCTTGCGTCAAGCAAGTCTCAAGTTGGACGCATAGGAGGCGATGAATTTGTTATCTTAAACTGGCATTCAAGTCGAGAGGAAATATCCCAACTTTGCAATCAACTCTTAGATTCAATCATTCCAGCGATAAATCAAGACTTACATAAAGTAACGATAGGAATGAGTATCGGTGTTTGTCTCTTTAACAAAGGAAAGCAACCGTTTAATGAAGTGTATCAAAAAGCCGATCACGCAATGTATGAGATAAAGAAAAATGGCAAAAATGGAGTACAATTTTTCAACTTAAAAAGTTGATATCTCTCCATAAATCATCATGTTATGAAATCAGTCATTTGCTACAACTTGAACTAACTAAAGATAAATTCTTTATATCTAAGCCAGTTACCGAAATTACCCCTAGGTACTCATAAATTTGGCACGATACAAATAAATCCCCTCCTCTCCTAGCATCAACCCAATAAGCAACTACACTCATTTAACTGATAGATTAATTACTACTATTATGAAGGGAGTTGTTTTTGATGGATACAAAACAGATTTCTACAGCTATCATAATTTTAGTTCTTTCTGCATTAGTAGTTGCTTATTTAAAGTTAACAACGGTATCAAATGCTATCCACAAACCTACAACAATCGGTATATCTAAGACGCCTCTGTCAGCCCCTTTTATCATTGCAGAGCACATAGGTGCGTTTGAAGAAAACGATTTAAACGTCGAACTTATCATGTGCTTTGGAGGGGTCGAATGTTCAAACCTACTTCTAGAAAACCATGTTAATTACGCCACTTTTTCTGAAAGCGTACTGATGTTTAAAAGCTTTGAATACAAAGATTTAGCATTAATCACTTCTTTTGCATCTTCTACGAATGATATTAAGCTGCTAACTAAAAAGCGGTCTGGCATAGAAAGTATAGATAAATTACCAGGAAAAAAGGTTGGTGTAATAAAAAAGAGCGCTAGCGAATATTACTTAGACTTGTTGCTACAGGTAAATGACATTGATTTAGAAAAAGTAGAAAAAATATCATCAACAACGCAGGTTATTATAAATCATTTAATGCAAGGAAACGTCGATGCAATATCTACTTGGGAGCCATACGGATTTATGGCCAAGAATAGAATAAATGAAGAAGTAAAGAACATAGGAATTATTGGCGTGTATAAACTTTACTTTTTGCTTGTATCAAAAGAAATACACATTGAAAAATCAGATCAAGAAGTAATGAAAATAATAAAGTCACTTCATCACTCAATTAACTGGATGGATAAAAACCCTCATTTAACAATGAAAATACTATCACAAAAACTTAACACAACAGTTGAAGAAATATCTTGGAGTTGGGATGATTATAACTTTCGATTAAATTTAACGAATTCTTTATTATTTACATTACAATCAGAAGCTAATTGGGCATTAAAACAAAACTATGTAGAAGGACAGATTCCAAATTACAGAAAAATATTTAAAGAAAACTATATCAATTCATATTTTGATGGTCTAGATTAAAATGCATCGTTCGTTAAACCACTATTTAGCATCACTATTCAGTCTAAGCGTAATACTATGTATCAGCGTTATAGTATACATAAGCTTCATAAAAATAGAAGATTATAAAGCCAAGAAACAATTAAACCAAATAATGGACATACAAATATCATTAGAGTCATTAAGTAGTTATCTTTGGGCTTACACTCAAAATAGGGGAAAAAACAATTTCACACAATTCATGATTTCTCATAACAAATTAAACGAATTATTATCTCAAAATGAAGATGTTTTATACCTTACTAAAGACCTAAAAAAAATGAATCTCGAACTGTATTTTTTAGTTCAATACGAAAATAATCATTTACTAGACAAAGATCGCCATTATGATTCAGTCGTAAATTATAATAAATCAAATCCTGTCATACAATCCAGAATAAACATTGTATCCCAGGATATGAATAATGAAATAATATATATTTATAAAAAAATACTTAATAATAAGTCTACAAAACTACAAAATTTAAATTATTACACTCAAGCAGGTATTATTTTTATCTCTCTAGTTGTTATGCTATTATGCTTTTATATAAAAATAAAGTTCAAGAGAAGCTTTCAAAGGTTTATAAATGGAATAAAACAATTAAGCAGGTCAAATTTTGACTATAAAATCCCTTCAGAAAATCAATTCACGGAATTTGAAAATCTGTCTTGTTACTTCAATAAAATGGCGGCATTGTTAAACCACACAACAATATCAAAATCAAAACTTAAAGAAGAAGTAGAGAATCAAACTTCAGTTCTAAATCGTCAAAAAGAAAGTTTGGTATTTTTGTCTGAGCACGACTCCTTAACTAATATCTACAATCGTCGAGCAATAGAAAAACATTTGATCCAGCTTACGCGTAATTTCAGAGGCAGTGAGAATAGTTTTAGTTTGTTTTTTATAGATTTAAATTTATTTAAGGATATTAACGATAGCCATGGCCATGAGGCAGGTGATGCAGTGTTAAAATCTGTAGCTAGTAGATTATCAAGTATTATCGACGAATCAGACATGGTAGGCCGCTTTGGTGGAGATGAATTTATTATTATTCATCGTTCACACACAACAGGTACGTCTCTGTCTGCATGTGCACTACGCTATATCCAAGAAATAGAAAAAGTAATTCATTTTAAAGGTAAAGAGTTATGCGTCGGAGCTAGCATTGGTATTGCACTCTATCCTGAGCATGGGTCGAATGTACATGAATTATTAACAGCGGCAGACAAGTCTATGTATCAGTCAAAACGTTCTAAAGCTAGCTCGTTCACTATTGTCGACAACAGCAGTTCGCTGTTAAAGAGGCCTATGTTTTAATCTAAAGTAGCTGTGGAAACGTTCTACATGCGAATATTCAACGACATCGACCACTGTGGCCACTTACAGTAATAAAGCCGCTTTTATCACATAGCAAAAGCTAAACTCGTAAGCTAAACGCTCTCCAGGCATTGAAGAAAAATAATCCATTGTGAATGGTTAATCCTCCCCTTTTAAACGTCAACTTTCACCACCATATGATAGTTAAGATTCATTAACAGGCTATAACTATCCTATGTCTTTTCCTCGTTTATCTGTTCTGGATTTGGCACCCGTGTCCGACGGAACAAACTTCACCGAAACGTTCGAACGCTCCGTTGAATTAGCTCAATCAATCGAGTCCTGGGGCTATCATCGGTTTTGGATGGCTGAACACCATAACATGCCCGACATCGCCAGTGCCGCAACCAGTGTATTACTCAGTCATATTGGAGCGCACACGAACTCGATCCGTTTAGGATCAGGTGGAATCATGTTACCTAACCATGCACCACTAGTTATTGCAGAGCAATTCGGAACGTTAGAGGCATTATACCCTGGTCGTATTGACCTCGGATTAGGACGCGCACCAGGCACCGACTACCAAACAATGCATGCATTAAGGCGGGAACCAGAGCATATGGATCCTGACTTTGAAGAGCTGTTGGAGGAACTTAATTTCTTTCTTGGTCCCGTATCTCGAAATCAACCAGTCGCGGCTTATCCAGGTAACAACACATCTCTGCCGATTTGGCTTCTGGGGTCGAGTACATACAGCGCACGTTTAGCAGCTAAGAGAGGCTTACCTTTCGCATTTGCTGCACACTTTGCTCCAGATGCAATGTCTCGTGCTCTAAACTTTTATCGAGATGAGTTTGTCCCATCCGAGCATTTAGCTCAACCCTATGTGATGATTTGTGCCAACGTTATCGTAGCGGATACTCAGTCACATGCAGATTTTCTCGCGACAACAGAGAAGCAAAAATTCTTAAAAATGATTCGCGGCAATCGCGAAAAACTTCGCGCACCAGTGAAAAGTATGGCACCACTATGGTCAGCACAGGAAAAGCTTCACGTTGAAACTCAATTACGTGAATCTATCCATGGTGATCAAACATATGTAAGACAGAAAATTGAGAAACTTTTGGAACGCACTGGGGCAGATGAAATTATGGTAAACACGATGGTGTTTGAACAATCTGAGAAGTTGAGATCCTACAGGTTACTATCGGAACTCATGGACAAGTAAAAGAATGGAGGCGCCTCCCGGAGTCGAACCGAGGTCCACGGATTTGCAATCCGCTGCATAGCCACTCTGCCAAGGCGCCTTTCTGATTTTTTATCTCTGTTACCAAAGATTTTGATGGTGCCCCGGGCCGGACTTGAACCGGCACAGCGCGAACGCCGAGGGATTTTAAATCCCTTGTGTCTACCAATTCCACCACCAGGGCAACGCAATCATGCATGGGTTAGACACCATCTATCTCGCGACCTTTGCCGTGAGAACGAGGCGTACTTTAACGGATTAATTTATCTGGTCAACAAAAAATTAGTCTTTTTTATTCAAATGGTTAAAAAGACGACTCTAACGAACAAAGGGCGATCATTTTGCTTATTTGATCATCAATACGCTTTGCTTTCGTGCCTTTTAACCTTCTCATTTTATATCAATGAAGAGCCAACAAATCGCGCAAGTTAACAGTATGGGTATAAACTTAACGTGTATTTCAGAGAACAAAATAGCGCTCATCATGTTTCGAAAACCATCATTTCACTTACCCTTACATGCCGACTCCGAACTCGACTTCGTAGTGCCCCACTTCTTCCTTAGTGAATTTGATTATGCACGCTCTCTGGAGCAGGGAGTCATCGAAGACTTAGATCCTGAATTTACACATCAATATCGCGTCACACTGAGGCGCATACGCTCACTATGCTTACTACTTCGCGAACTGCTCCCTCCTTTTGAACAGCGTATTTTGAAACCTCATTTAAAAATAATGATGAAGAAAACAAATAAGCTGCGTGATTTGGACGTATTTATCTTGGGCAAAAAACAATACATTGAAATGCTCCCAAACCACAAATCGTCTCTTGAGCAGCTTTTTGGCTTTATCGAAGCCGAACGTGCTTACGAACAGGCAAAAGTTACGCGTTGGCTAGCTACAGAAGAATACACAACGCACTGCACTTTGGTCAGGAATAGTCTGCTGCGAAGTACGCAACACGAACCAGTGGATAGCAACGTACCTGCGTTACTCTTCGCAAGCCAAAAAATCTACGATCAATTTAAAGAAGTTGATAAAGCACGGCGCAAGATCTCGGACAAAAGTCGTGACAGCGTGATTCATTCGATGCGGATAAAGTGCAAAGCGCTGCGTTATCTGTTAGAAGGGTTTTCCACGCTCTATCCTTCCCAACAGCACAAAAACAACGTGAAACAACTAAAACTATTGCAAGATAAACTCGGTGACTTTAACGACACTTCAAGTCAAATTGAATTTTTCGCACAACTCAAAGAGACAGCAAATCTCAATAAACAAGATCGTAAGGCTTTGAAAAAGCTAATTAACGTGCTTAGCGAACATCATGAACTCTCTCGCCAAACCATCTTGACGCATTTAAGCCAGTTTGAGTCTTTCATTCGCGATACCAATACACAGAATCTCTACCGACCCTAAATCAAGGTTCACGTATTTTTAATATTCATTAATTACAGTCAACCGTTAGGCTCCACTAAGAAAGTTAACGTGAAACCATTAAAACGATACCAATACGAGCGCTATGCGGTGCTTTGTAATCTCGCCTACCCTCGCGTCTTCAGACAAACTCAATATGGATTCGATCCTAATGGGCAACGAGTCATTAGAAATGAACACGGTAAGATTATGATTCGCGTGCTCTGGAGTAAAAAACAGAGTGAAGTGGTCGTAGTGATTAAAGGCTCACACAGTATCAGTGATTGGTTGTTGAACTTCGCGATGTGGACGAGAAGCTGTCGAAGGTTGGGACTAAACTATCGCATTCACGCAGGTTTCTATCATCTGTTGTTCCAAGAAAGTTTACCGAGCCGGAATGAAGATCGGTTAGGGTTGACCGTGATCGAACGCCTCGAAGGTATCGTTGTACCACTTATTCTCAGGGGGAAAAGAATCACTATTACTGGCCACTCTTCAGGTGGCGCGATTGGCAGTGTTTTTGCTGACTATATTGAGAAAAAATACCCAAAAAGCATTAAACGCGTGGTCACTTTCGGACAGCCCGCTGTCGGGGATTGGACGTTTAAGAAACGCTACCGTTTGGGGCACAAAACATACAGGATTTGTTGCGACATCGACATCGTGACCTTTATGCCGCCCGTACCTTTTTTGTATTGGCATGTAGGCAAAATGCTATGGTTATATAACGGGAGAATATACGAGAACACCCCAACGCTCATACGGCTTGGGCGCTCCTTATTTAGTTGGTTAATGCGACCGTTCTCTTATCACTTTATGAGTAAATACATTCGCGACAAAGACTTTTTTGATGAACGCTGAGTTAAACATCCGAAAGGTATGAAGTATAGACACGAAAAAGCCGGACTTCGCCGGCTTTACGATTAAGTGGTGATCTACAGAGAGGCAATTTCTTTTTCAAGTTGATATTTGTTATCTGTGACAATTCGCTCTAACACTTCAACACGTCGCTTCAAGTCACCAATTTGCTTGTTAAGGTTATCTTGTTCTTCTCGGCTCATCGTATTACGTTCAGATATCTCCAACGCTCTTACTTCTTTACGATGGTTCAAGATTAACTTTATTATCCCGCCCCCAAATATGGCACCGAACACAATAGCCACAACCAATACATCAGCAATAGATTCCATTCTTTATCTTCCTCTAGATTATGCTCAAATATAAGTTACTCATTTGTAGAATGAATATCAAATAACACATTGATTCATTGAAAAGTTTTATTAAGAATTGCCTACTCTGTATCAAAATCACAGGAATGGATTATTCAACGCCAACCCAAACCGAGACAGATCCGCCGTTTACTGGGAACTCAGCCCAACCATTCGCATCAGTCCAAACTTCTTCAGTTCGGATACCCAACTTGTCTACGTAGCGAGCACTTGGTTTACCCGTATACATCCACTTCGAGCCGCCAGGTCCATCACTCATGATCACGGCCATTGAATGTGGATGATTTGCATCACCTTCTCGAGTCCAACCAATTACGTCCCAGTGGTCGAGATAAGAATGTTGTTTGCCATAGGCATAATCTTTACGCAGTGTTACTAGCTCTTTAATGTAAGGCACTTTGACCATATTGATGTCATGCCCTTTATCACTGTACTGCGCGCCGTAGTAATCTGCATAAAACACGGATGGATAACCTTCTTCACGCAATAAGATAAACGCGTAAGCGAGCGGCTTAAACCACCAATCAACCGTCGACTCCAAAGCCTGCAAAGGTTGAGTGTCATGGTTTTCTACTAAGGTTACCGCTTTGACTGAATTGTCCTTCATCAGCGTACCATTCATGATTTGACGCATATCGTAGCTACCACCCGATTTAGACGCATTGTAGAAGTTCATATGTAACGGTGCATCGAATAGAGACATGCTGCCAGAAGTTTTGGTGATAAAGTTATGCAGCTGATTCACATCGTAGTTCCAGTACTCTCCGACCGTGAATAGTTCTTTCCCTGTTTTCCAACGTAGGTGATCAATCCATTCTTGCAGGTATTGATATTTGATGTGCTTCACCGCGTCCATTCTAAACCCATCAACACCAGTCATGTTGATATACCACTCGCCCCAGTCTTTCAGCTCTTGCTTAACTTCAGGGTGATCCATGTCTAGATCAGTGTACATAAGGTAATCGTAGTTGCCTTTTTCCGAGCTAACTTCCCAATCCCATGCCTTACCCTCACCTTTGAATTTGAAGATAGCTTTTTCTTCGCCAGCATCGTCCCAGTCCACGCCATCAAAGTGGTACCACGTCCAATGAAAGTTTGAGTACTTGTCGTTGCGCCCAGGGAAATCAAACTCTACCCACGTTTCAATCCATTTGTCGCCGAGCTCAATATTTCGGTTGTTCCAATCGACTCGCTTGGTGTCGACCCAGGATTTACCATCCGCACCGCCACGGTGGTTAAACACTACATCACCATAAATTTGAATGTTATTTGCGTGTGCCGCTTTGATAGCATCGAGGTATTGGTCTTTAGTACCGTATTTGGTTCGCACCGATCCTTTTTGATCAAACTCCCCCAAGTCATACATATCGTAAACGCCATAACCGACGTCGTTGCTACCACCAGCACCTTTATAGGCGGGCGGTAGCCATAACGCGGTGAAGCCGTTGTCCGATAGTGCCGGCGCGTTGTTTTCAACTTGTGTCCAGAGTGCACCGTCATTTGGCACATACCAATGGAAGTACTGCATCATGGTGCCATTTTGTGCCGCCATTACAGGCGAACTGAGCAGCAAAGTTAAGGGTAAAAGTGTAGGTTTAAGGTTGAATGTTTTCATTATTTTTCTCTCACGTTAAGGACTAGAATCCTCCTTTCTGCATATACGCACCAAGCGATACTAACTTTGACGCTAGCTAGGTTGCTGCCTGTAATACAAAAAGTTCGGATTACAATCGAAGAGAAACTATCACCAATCACACTATACAATTATTGAGTTGTCTAACATTTATAAAATCAATGATTAGCGCGTTAAAAATATTGAATGGTGATCAAAACATGGGAGACTTTAGGAAAGCGCGAAGGGTTACGAAAAGGCGGATTAAAAACGAAAAAAGCCAGTCATTTAAGACTGGCTTTCGAAATAGTGGAGGCGCCTCCCGGAGTCGAACCGAGGTCCACGGATTTGCAATCCGCTGCATAGCCACTCTGCCAAGGCGCCTTTCTGATTTTTTATCTCTGTTACCAAAGATTTTGATGGTGCCCCGGGCCGGACTTGAACCGGCACAGCGCGAACGCCGAGGGATTTTAAATCCCTTGTGTCTACCAATTCCACCACCAGGGCAACGCAATCATGCGATGGGTTAGACACCATCTGTCTCAGCGACCTTTGCCGTGAGAACGAGGCGTACTTTAACGGATTAATTTATCTGGTCAACAATAAATTTTATCTTTTTGATTTAAGTGCTTAAAAAGCGATCTGACTAGTACGTTTGGCATTCAAATAGACCAATAAGCACCCGTTCCCTTTCATTAGCCTTGAAGTCATACGCATATTAGTGTCCGTAACTGCTTCGAGGTAAACACGCGACTATCACGTTATGAACGCTGATCTTTTCACCGCTGTAACATCTGTAACAATTTGATTCCCTACTCTTGGCACGACTGCGTACAGAACATCATATTTTGTTACCGATAACTTTATATCGAATGTGGTCGTACCTTTATAAAATCATTGACTTTTTTTATTTTCAAACAAAGCTCAATTCATTATCGAAAATATCAATAAATAATGGTACGTTACACGAGTTGCAGTAATTTAATGGACATATATCACATATAAGGATGTGGTTTACTTTGGCGACACAACATAAGAAAAACAAGGTATATCACTAATGTCTATCAAGAATCTTTCTATAGCGAAAAAGATATCGCTATCGTTTTTACTCATTGCCATCGTCAACATTGCATTTGGCGTGTTTTTATCTACAGAGCTCAAAAGCATCAAATCTGAGCTTTTAAACTATACCGATGATACGCTTCCTGCAATGGAAAGGGTCGATTCGATTCGAGATCATTTGTCTCGCTGGCGCCGAGCTCAATTTGCTGCGTACACTTATGAAGACGCAGACCAAGTCAAAACTAAAATTTCTAACAATATTAGAGAACGCGAAAAGATCACTAGAGAGCTCAACGCTTACGGTGAAACTATCTGGCCTGGCGAAGAGCAGCAAACTTACCAGCGTCTTATGCGTCAATGGAAAAAGTACTTGGTTACTATGGACCAGTACAATGAAGCGATGCTAGCTAACGACAAAAGCAAGGCCCACCCTATTTTGGCGAACTCTTTGTCTGCTTTCGAAGCGGTTGACTCAGAGTTAGGCGAACTAATCCGTCTCCTTAAAGAAGCTATGGACAGCAACAAAACTCACATCCTGTCCTCTGTAAATGGATTGAGTAATTCTTCAATTGCAAGTAACGTGATTATTCTACTGATCATGGTAGGCATGACATACGTGCTGACTCGCCTAATTTGTGGCCCACTTAAACTTGTTGTTGAGCAAGCAAATGCCATCGCGACAGGTGATCTATCAAGTGACATTGACCGTAAAGCAATCGGCAATGACGAGCTTGGTGAACTGGCAGACGCGACCACTAAGATGCAAGATGACTTACGCCAAGTTATCGATAACGTGATTGCTGCAGTTACTCAGTTAAGCAGCGCTGTCGAAGAGATGAACCAAATCTCCGATATTTCTGCGTCTGGTATGAAAGATCAACAGCTGCAAATTACGCACATCGCAACAGCAATGACAGAAATGAAAGCGGCCGTAGCCGATGTTGCTCGTAACACTGAAGACTCAGCGAACCAAGCTAACGAAGCAAACCGACGCACACAACACGGTGTTCGTGAAACCCAAGGTATGGTTGACGCGATTCAAGAAGTTTCAAACGTAATTGGCGCTGCAGGCGATACCGTAGCAGAGCTTGAACAGCAATCGAATAAAATTAACGTGATCGTGGATGTTATCCGCGACATTGCCGATCAAACCAACCTACTTGCACTTAATGCAGCCATTGAAGCGGCGCGTGCTGGTGAGTCTGGTCGTGGCTTTGCCGTCGTTGCAGACGAAGTTCGAACTCTTGCCGGCCGTACGCAAGATTCAACGAGTGAAATCACTTCGATCATTGAGCAGCTACAATCACTTGCAAAAGACGCAAAATCAGCTACTGAACTTTCTAGAACCAGTATCTCAGAATGTGCAGAACAAGGCATTCAATCAAAACAGCTGATGAGCGACATTGAGCATTCGATTTCGGACATCTCAGACATGGGTACCCAAATCGCCACGGCTTGTAACCAGCAAGACTCTGTTGCGGAAGAGCTTAACCGCAGCATTGAAAACATACATTTGGCATCTCAAGAGGTCTCGCAAGGTTCGGAGCAAACCGCACAGGCGTGCCGCGAACTAAGCCAGCTATCCATTTCTCTTAAAGATGTAATGAGCCGCTTTAAACTGAGTTAAACTCAGTGGATACCTTAGTAGATATCAAATCAATCCCGATTTGCTTAAATTGAATGTCATCACTGAGGTATATTTAGGTATATATTAAATCACTATCTTAATAAACGCTCCAAAGCACCACTTGGAGCGTTTTACTTCGTCAGGTACTTTCCCCAAGTACTCAATAACATAACCAATACAAAAAACGCGTACGGAGACTTTATGCGCTTAAATAAAACCTTACTATCACTGACTATCGCTGCTGCAATCGCGATTCCTGTAATGCAAGCTACTGCTGCTCCTCTTCAAATTAGCAATACAGCAGCAAAAGCAGAGCAAGTTCAAGGTGCTAACGCTTGGCTAGAAATAAACTTAGGTCAGTTCCGCGATAATATTGAGCAGTTTAAATCGCACATGGATGGCAAAACGAAAATCTGCGCCGTGATGAAAGCCGACGCATACGGTAATGGTATCGCAGGCCTGATGCCGACTATTATCGAGCAACAAATTCCTTGCGTTGCCGTTGCAAGTAACGCCGAAGCACAAACTGTTCGCGACAGTGGCTTTAAAGGCCAACTTATGCGTGTACGCTCAGCGGATATTGGCGAGATTGAAGCCGTAATCGACCTAAATGTCGAAGAGTTGATAGGCACAGCAGAGCAAGCTAAAGCACTGTCTAAACTAGCCGAGAAAGCTGGTAAAGAAATCAAAGTTCACCTTGCTCTGAACGACGGTGGTATGGGGCGTAATGGTGTTGATATGACGACAGAAGCGGGCAAGAAAGAAGCGCTAGAAATCGCTCAACAAGCTGGCGTTAATATTGTTGGTATCATGACTCATTTCCCTAACTACAATGCAGACGACGTGCGCCAAAAGTTAGCTTCATTCAAAGACAGTTCTGCATGGCTGATTAAAGAAGCGAATCTAAAACGCGACAACATTTTACTGCACGTAGCAAACTCTTACACCGCGCTTAATGTTCCTGAGGCCCAGCTTGATATGGTTCGTCCTGGTGGCGTTTTATACGGAGACTTACCAACTAACCCTGAGTACCCTTCTATCGTGTCTTTCAAAACACGCGTGGCATCCGTTCACCACCTGCCAAAAAATAGCACAGTCGGTTACGACAGCAGCTACACAACAAGCAAAGAAAGCTTAATGGCGAACATTCCTGTTGGTTACTCTGATGGTTATCCACGAAAAATGGGGAATACAGCAGAAGTTCTGATCAATGGCCAACGTGCAAAAGTTGCGGGCGTTGCTTCAATGAACACCACAATGGTAGATGTTACAGGTATAAAAGATGTTGAGCCTGGTTCTGAAGTTGTTTTGTTTGGCTCCCAACAAGGCAAAACGATTTCAGCTACTGAGATGGAAAAACACGCAGAAGTCATCTTCCCTGAACTATACACGGTTTGGGGAAGCGCGAACCCTCGTGTCTACGTAAAATAAACCTACTCAGTTATTCGTAACAGAGCGAAAAAGCGAGCCTGGTGCTCGCTTTCTTTCTTATTTACTAATCTGTACTAGCTCGTGATGTTATCAATTAAACAGAACTTACTATTTCTGTTGTTTTAATCTCCTTTAGCACTACCAAGTACGACTCTCTACACTCTGTTTCTTAAAGCCGCTTGGATGGCTCATTTTTATATAGCACTTAGTGTTTGAAAGCCCCTCCAATTGATGTTAAACATGAAGTTTACAAAAGAATAACAAACACACTCGTATGGCACTGCCCCTTTGCCTGCTAGCTAGGTATCTCTATGACAGAAAATACTCAACATCTTCAACGCTCCTCCGCTGAGTTGCACGAATTTAATCGGCTTGACGTCTGGAACGGATTCACCCAACTTTTACCCCTCTCTATGTTCGTGGTCATATTTGGCCTCGCTTTCGGTGTTGCTGCCGTACAGACTGGACTAGATGTATTTCCCACAATGTTGATGAGCACACTGGTCTTCGCCGGTGCTTCACAATTTGCCACGTTAGAAATGTGGGGAGCAGAAGTCCCTCTCATTCCAGTTCTTATTACTGTATTTGCTATTAATGCTCGTCACCTCTTGATGGGAGCCACACTTTATCCATGGTTACGACAACTCCCACCAACAAAACGTTACGGTGTAATGCTGGTAGCATCAGACGCTAACTGGGCAATGGCACTCAATGCATTTGGTAGAAAAGAACCAGGCTTTGGCTTGCTTATTGGTGGCGGCTTAGCGATGTGGTCTTTTTGGATTGTGGGCACCTGGATCGGCATTTATTTTGGTAGCGCAATCAAAGATCCGGTGGGCCTCGGGCTCGATATGGTTATGGGATGCTTCCTGCTGTCTATGGTGGTGGCCGGGCCGAAAGACTTAAGAATCTTTGCGATTTGGGCCATAGCAGCAGCCTCTTCTATGTTGGCGTATTGGTATTTGCCAGAGAATAGCCACGTAGTGGTTGGCGCCATTACTGGCGGAGTATTGGGTGCTTGTTGGAAGGAGAAGAAAGCATGAACATCGAAACAACCTTAGGTGGCACACTGCTTATCATTATCGCTATGGCGTTAGTCACGCTCATAACCCGCTGGGGCGGAGTGTATGTTATGTCATTCATTCCAATTAGCGAACGGGTTCAACGTTTCATTACTGCGATGTCAGGCTCCGTATTGGTTGCCCTTTTAGCTCCGCTAGCAGTAGAGGGTGATAACGGTGCTAGAGCAGCACTGTTTTCTACTGCCGTTGTCATGTTCATCGTGAAAAAGCCTCTACCCGCAATCGCAGCAGGCATCATCGCCGCCGCTGCAGTACGTGCTCTTTAGTCGTTGTTTCAAAGCCGATACCAGTCATCAATAAAAGACCCAAAACACAAAGCCCTGATGTCACAAGTGTCATCAGGGCTTATCTTATGCTCATCATTTTAACGATGAACAACGATTATTAATCATGGTGAGACAGCACATTACGCACAGCAGTTACAATTGCGCTTATATTTGTCCATTTTACCAATACCAGGGTTAAAGGTATTGGTTGGGTCTAATTCGTGGTAAAACTTCTGCAACGAGTTTTCGGCTTCATACAAGTGACCCACGTTATGTTCTGCTGGGTATTTGGCACCACGGCTATTGAGGTGCTCAAGCATCAGCTTTTTCATCAACTTCGTGTCAGTCCCTTTTTTGAAAATGTAATCTTGATGGAAGACGTAACACATAAAGTGACCATAATAGAGCGCTTGAACAAGGTTCTTACTTACCTCTTCAGGCAAAGTTTCTAGCCACTCTTCATCATTACGTCGCAAAGCGATATCAAGTGCAACGATGTCTTCTACGTCTTTTCGGTGAATCGTCTCGTAACGAATTGCTGCACCTGCTGCTGCAAAGCGATGTAAATAAGCTTTTTTACCCTCTTCCGGCGTACACTCGAAGAAATCACAGTCGTCTTCAACAGCCCAAACTTCTTTGAGGTATTTTTGTGCTTCAGCAATACCACCATCACTCATTTTCAATACCAGGTGATGCTCATACTTGTCACGGAAATCCAGCATTCGCTCTGGTAAATGTTGTGGGAACAACTTGCTCGCGTAGTACAAAATGGTGTCTGGCAGATATTTACTGACAAACGGGATGCGCTCTAAGAAATTTTCTACCTTAGCTTTAAGTGCGAACATTTTTGGCAGCTTATCTGTGCCTAACAAGTCGATGGATAAGAACACATCCTTGCCGTACTTCTCTGCCATGTTGAAGATATCTCGATGCAAGTATTCTCCCATCTCAGGCAAGTTATCAAACGTAGATAAGAAGTCTTTTCGCAACTTCGTTAGTTTCGCAGGGTCATTGGTGCCAAGGTAAAAAACCTGCTCTTTTTCGGGTACTGGGTAGCTGTCAACCCGAACGGCAAAAACACCCAACTTGCCAGCACAGCCACTGGCTTCAAATAATCGGCGTTCATCGGCATTAAAGCGAGAAGGAATGTCAGAAGTCACGTCTCGAACACGTTCATCGTATTCTCTGTCTGATGCCATTCGCTCATCATGAATGATCTTCGCTGGGTCAAAGTTCCCTTCTTGCAGGTTTGTTAGAATTTCTTCTGGCGTTTCACCTAATCCTTCAATACCAAGGTGGTTCACCAAATGTAACTGGCCTTGCTTATCGACCTGCGCGTAGATCGCCAGTTCCGTATAAGCAGGACCACGCTTAACTAGCGCACCGCCTGAGTTATTGGCGATACCACCGACCACAGTGGCACCTAGCGATGAAGAGCCGATGATAGAATGCGGTGCTCGGTTCACTGCCTTCAACTCTTTCTCCAAAGAGTGTAAGCTCGCACCAGGCAAGCAAACCGCCTGCTTACCACCATCTAATAAGTGAATCTTCTTGATTTTGGTAATATTGATCACAACCACATCGCGATCATAATCATTACCACTCGGAGCTGAGCCCTCTGTTAAACCTGTTTTAGCCGCCTGCATGATAATGATGCAGTTTGCTTCAACACACTGTTTAATAATCTTCCATTGTTCTAGAAGAGTGTTAGGAAACACGATAGCAAGCGCATTACCACTACCCGAACGAAACCCCGAGCGGTAATATTTCGTTTTAACCTCGTCGGTTAGAACATTTTCTTCCCCCACGATGGTTTTAAATTCTTCAATCAGCTGCTTTTGTTTCATATCCGTATCTCTAGTTATTGTACTTCGCTCACAACACCGCTTAGCGGCAGGCATGGCGTTTGAGCCACTATAAGCAGTCCATTTCTCTGCGTCTATGTCAGGCGGACGAACAATACGTAATCAATAAACAACAAACAAAATAATTCTTTATTTTTCTGTTACTTATCTTTCACATTTGAGAAATTTAACGTAAGAAACAGACCGTTTCTTAAAAGAAACAATAGCAAAACCATTTGTTAACAGTTGTTCGGGGTATCTTGTTATCAATATTAGTGAAGAAAACGAGGAGAAGCGTAAGCTCCTAAATTTAAGAGGACTCTTAGAAATGAAGATGGAAACATAAGCTCAACACCAACATAACGATCGGTGTTGAGTTATTGGCTTAAAATCGATGGTTTTGACTTTGAAAGCTTGTGTATAGATGATCGATAAAGATTTTAATTTTTTCTGGTTGCTGACGAGTGTAAGGGTACACCGCATAAATACCCAAACATTTGGCTGTTTCGTCTTTAAATAACTGAATCAGACTGCCTTGCTTTAAGTCTTCATAAACCAATACACGCGGCACATAGATGATTCCCTGCCCTAACAGCGCCACATTTCTCAATACAGAAGAATTGTTAGTACAGAGGTTACCGTCGACGGTGATTTGATATACCTCGTCTCCATCTTTAAACGCCCACTCATGCGCTCCGGTTTCTTGGTAGGAATAGACTAAACAATTGTGTTTAGCCAAGGCTTGAGGTTGTTTAGGTATGCCATGTTTAGCTAGGTATTGGGGTGACGCGCAAATGATCCAATTTGCATCCACCAGCTTTCTTGCAATCAGACTAGAATCTGGCAACACACCCGTTCTAATTGCCAAATCAAAACGTTCATTCACGATATCGACGAAACGATTATCTAGATCCATATCGATATTGATGTCTGGGTATTTCTGATTAAATTCATTAATCACTTGAGGAAGAATTAATTCACCAGAGATAGTAGGCACCGAAATTTTAATGTTTCCAGATAAGTTTTTACCTAAACCCACAATGGATTCTTCCGCCGTTGCCACCGCTTGATAAACCGCTTTTGCATGAGTAAAAAACGCTCGTCCTGCTTCAGTCAACGTTAGCGTTCGCGTTGTTCGGTAGAGAAGCTGTACACCAAGCTCTTGTTCAAGCTTGGCAATCCGTTTACTGACGACCGATTTGGTCAGTGACATATGTCTCGCGGCAGCACTGAATGAACCTTGCTCGATCAAGTGATAAAAAATGATGTAATCGTCGGTATTTCTCATGCGTCTTCGTCAAATCCTTTGGAAGCCCGTATTGTAAACTGAAATTGGCTGAGGTGCGAAACATCGGGTCACACTTAATATCAGAAACTCGTGACAGAGATGGGGTTGCTAAGCTCACAGGTAATGAAAAAGAGATGGTGTGAATTTATCAGTCTTCAGATACAAAAAAACCAGCTTTCGCTGGTTTTAAGTTGATGCACTTGGCATCGAGATACCGCCATGGCCATATCTGAATAATTTGGAGCGACACACGAGGTTCGAACTCGTGACCTCAACCTTGGCAAGGTTGCGCTCTACCAACTGAGCTAGTGT